>JBKPFI010000145.1:0-12426 GCA_046728775.1 Actinomycetota bacterium
GGGGCCGGCGCCCCCCCCCCCCCCCCCCCCCGGCTTGCCCGCCGCGGCCGCCCTCCGCCAGCGCTTGCCATGCCGACCCGACGCGCCCGGCCCGGCTTTGCCGGCGCGGCCGGCCTCAGCCATCGCTTGCGATGCCGACCAGAAGCGGCTGTGCCGGATCAGGACAGCGCCACCGGCAAAGCCGGCAGCGCCTCTAGGGCGGCAGCGCAAGCGCTGCCTTAGCGGCGCGGCCGGCCTGAGCGTCACTCCCTGAGACGAGGGATCCGAGGCCGCTGCCGCGCGCCCGATTCAGGGCGTCGTGAGCGGCCTTCGCATCGCCCTGCTCGCAGGAGCCCTGACCCTCGCCGCCGCGGCGCTGGCGCCCGCGGCCTTCGCCTGCCAGCGGGGCTACTCGTACGCCGGCGTCTACAGCTCGTCGGCTGCCTCCGGAATCGGGGCCACGCTCGCCATGCTCGACGAGCCCGCCGTCTTCGGCGGCGCGAGCCACGTCGCCGGCTGGGTCGGCGTGGGCGGCCCGGGCCTCGGCCCGCACGGCGAGGATGAGTGGCTGCAGGTCGGCCTCGCGACCTTCGGCGACTCCGGCGACGGCCGCCTCTACTACGAGCTCGCGCGGCCGGGCCAAGCGCCGCTCTACACCGAGCTCTCCTCGGGCATCCAGCCCGGGCAGAAGGTCCGCGTTGCCGTCCTCGAGCTCCCCTTCTCCCCGGGCAGCTGGATCGTCATCTCGCCCGCCGGAATCGCCGGCCCCTTCTACCTCCCCGCAAGCCATGCGGCCTGGGCGCCGATGGCAACCGGCGAGAGCTACGCGGCCGGCGCGCGCTGCAACCGCTCCTCCTACGGCTTCGAACGGCTTCGGCTCGCGAGTGGCGACGGGAGTTGGCATGCGCCCGGCCGAGCCTCCACGCTGCGGGATCCCGGCTGGCGACTGCACGGCAGCACGCGGTCGTCGTTCAGCGCCACCGCCGCCTGAGCGGGCTACACTTCGCGAGCCGCAACGGCACGTTGCGGGGTCGTCTAACGGTAGGACGCTCGGCTCTGGACCGAGTAGTCTAGGTTCGAATCCTAGCCCCGCAGCCTCGAGAACCCGCTGCAAACGGCGGGTTTTTCGCGCCTTTGAGGAAATGTGGGCGCACCGCTTCGGCGCGCTCGCGCGTTTCTCCTTCGATGACGGTCGTCGACGACCAACTGAGCCGCCCGCTGGAGGAGGCGCGCCGCCGCGGACGCAGCGGCAGCGGCTGGTACGCGTGGGTCGCGCGGGCGGGGCTCCTCGCAAAAGGGGTCTCGTTCGGGATCGTCGGTGCGCTGGCGGTCAAGCTCGCCGCGGGTCACGGCGGCCAGGCCACCAGCCGTGAGGGCGCGCTACACGCGCTCGCGCGAGAGACGTTCGGCGAGGTCGTCCTGATCCTGCTCGCGATCGGCTTCGCCGCATATGCACTCTGGCGCCTCGTCGAGGCGATCGCGGCGGGCGGAGACGAGAAGAAATGGGCCAAGCGCGCCGGTTCGCTCGGCCGCGCGGCGATCTACGCCGCGCTTGCGTACTCGGCCGTGAAGATCCTCGCCGGCGACGGCGGAGGCGGGTCGCAGAACCAGAGGGCACACGAGACCGCGGCAACGCTGCTCTCCTGGCCGGCGGGCACGTGGCTCGTCGGCATCGCTGGCGCAATCGTGATCGGGGTCGGCCTCTGGAACGCCTATCGCGGGCTGTCACGGAAGTTCGAGGACAAGTGGCGGACCGGTGAGATGGGCGGAGCCGCCCGCACCTGGGGCGGCCGCGCAGGCGTCGTGGGCCACCTCGCCCGCGGCGTGGTCTTCACTCTGATCGGCGCGTTCGTGATCAGGGCCGCCGTCCAGTACGACCCGAAGGAGGCGATCGGCCTCGACGGCGCGCTGCAGAAGCTGGCCGCCGCCGCGTACGGGCCGTACCTGCTCGGCCTCACCGCCGCCGGCCTGATCGCGTACGGGCTCTACTGCCTGGTCGACGCGCGCTACCGCGACGTGTCGGCAGGCTAGCCGCGGTCGCGCTCGCGACGCTCCTGCGGCGAGAGATCCTCCTGCGGCGCGCCGCCGGGGCCGCTCATCACGACGCCCTCCTCCTCGACGACGTCGCGCGGGTCCGCGCGCCGGTACTCCTCGCTCTGCACGCCTCCGCGCGGATCGCCCTCCACGTCCAGCGCATGGGGGTCGCCTTGCTGCTTGTCCGCGCGGTGCTTCTCGCCGCGCTTGCGCCACCGGCCGAGCATGGCTCGGTTGTGCCCGTCCGTCGCTACACTAAGCCTCCGCCGGGCGCATTCGTCTAGTGGCCTAGGACACCGCCCTCTCACGGCGGCGGCACGGGTTCGAATCCCGTATGCGCCTTCGAGGCTGCATCGCTGAGCGGTTTCCGCTCAACCATGTGGGCAGACCCCACCATACGTGCCGCGCAAGCACGTCTGGTGCTTACCTCGGTGCGACCTCGAGTGGTCGAGTCCGCCCTTGTGGCCGTCGCCTAGCCCGGGCCGAGCGCAGCGCAGATCGCGGTGAAGATCTCCTCGTCGCTGTTGCGGTTGCCATGGCTGATGACGGTCGTGGCGTCGGTGAAGTCGACGACCGGAATGCCCTCCGGCGTGAAGTCGACCACGACCGCGTTCGCGACGATGTCGATGCCTGCGTTGGACACTCCGAACCCCGGCACGAGACCGAACCTCAACAGCCCCGAAGAATGGAAGTTCGCTGTCGAGCCCAACCTCGCGCCGCCGGGGTAGGTATAGACGGAAGTCGCTGACTCCGGAAAGCTGAACGAGTCGTAGGGCGAGCTGAACGTCGCCGTCGCCGCGGGCGAGTTCTCGATCTGCCGCACCACGAGCCCAGCGTCGTTGTAGATCAACGTCTCGTCGAGCGCGCCGCTGACGGTGACCGTCACCGGGAACCCGCACGCCTCGCTCAGAAGTGGAGACTGGAACGAGTTGCTGATGTCGATCGCGTTCTTGAGATGAACAGCCCGCTGCGCACTGCTTGTCGCCGCTACTGCGAGCGCGCTCAGAGCCACAGTGATGAAAACAAGAAGCCGCCGCACAGCCTCTCCTCTCCCCTGCCGAGGCAGGTCTCTTCTTGGGCCTCCGCGTCCCGCCGCTCGTGACGAGGCGCCCGTTCGGCACGACCCTGCCCCCTTGTGGCAAGAATGTCAAGCTCGGCCTTCGGGCCTCAGGGCCGGCACTCGCACCCAGCGGAACGCCTGGACGACTAGCGGCCGACGGTGAGCGAGATCCCCGCGTCGCTCGGGAGCCGCTTGCCGGCGACGGGTCTCTGGCGCAGGACTCGGCCTCTCCGCTTCTTCGCCGACTCGATCCGCCGCACGCTGCCGACGCGGCAGTGCGCCGCGACGATGCGTCTCCAGGCGTTCACGAGCGGCTTCCCGACCACGCGCGGCACGATGCACTGCGGCGGAACCAGCGGCGGGCCGCCGCCGACGCGGCCCCACCAGGTGCCCCAGCGACCGGACTGGTCTCCCCGGCCCGACGGGATGCGGGCGTACTCCTGCACGGTCCAGAGCGTGAGGTCGTCCGAGGGGTCGACCTGCGTCCCGCTGTAGTCGCCCCAGCGGTTGCGACCTCCGGAGTCCCGCAGCTTCACGTAGGGGCCCTCGCCGTCCTTGAGCGTTACCGGCGCCCGCATCGTGCCAGCGGCGTCCGAGCCGGCGCGGAACGAGTAGCCCGCGTCCACGAAGTCATCGGACTCGAACTCGGAGAAGCCGACGAGCACATCGTTGTGCGCATTCACGGCGAGCGACCCGAACGCGTACGAGTGGCTTCCGTTCCACGGATTTGCCCTCACGTCCTCGATTCGCCCGCCCTGGACGAAGGCGCCGCTCGTGTCGAGCTCGACCCACTGAACAGCGGTATGAAGACCGTAGCCGGTGCCGCCGGGAGGTAGGGCGACCGTCTGCGCGTAGTAGACGTGGCCGTTGCGGAAGACGGCGTTGCCGATACGGGCGTCGTCTGCGTCGACGCCCCTGCCGAGCTCCTGCGGCAACACGTTCGCCGGCCCCGGCGTGGCCCAGGGGCCCAGGGGATTGGTTCTCGGCGCGCCGCCCACGAGCACCAGCGTCCGGCCGCTCAGCCCCCAGAAGCGGTAGGTCGCCGAGAGGCTGTCCAGATGCTCGACGAGGTAGAGCGTCGTCTCCGTCGGCGAGTAGGTGACCGCAGGCTGGAGGGCGAAGCCGTCCGGGACGGTCACGTCGACCGGGGACCCGCCTCCGCCGGCGCGTAACGAGGCGTAGTCGAGCACGACCAGCCGGCCGCGGACGTAGTTCAAGGTTTCGCGCGCGAACATGTTGACGGCGACCACGACCGTGCTCCTGCTGAAGCCGAGGGTCGGGAAGTCCGCAAACGTCGTCCCGGTCCCGTCCGCCCGCAGTGCGTAGAGGTGCCAGCCGCCCTCCGGATCGCCCGTGTCGGAGATGCCGTAGAGGATCAGCGAGCTCGGCAACATGGGATCATCGGCTGCCGAGGCGAGCCAGCGGTCGCTGTAGGGGTCGTACAGGACACGGGGATCGAAGGGGTGACGGGCGCCGACGGCCGCCCAGAAGGTGTCCATCGAGACCCTGTGGAGGACCTTGCCGTCCGACTTCCGCTCGATGACGTAGTTGCTGTTCAGCGTCACCATCAGCTTGTCGCGCCCCACCGCGCCGTTCGTGTCGGGCGGCGACTCGGTCTTCGTCGTCCCGATCGCCGGCACGCCGGCCTGCGCGAGGAAGCTCGCCGAGACGAAGGGCGATGCCACGGCCGACGCCCGTGCCGGCACCGACAGAGGGCTCACGAAGGGCGACGGCAGTGAGATCTGGTCGTTCGGCTCTGCTTCCTCCTCGTCCTCTTGTGGCTCGGCCGGCTCGCCCGGGGCTATCGGTGGTGCGCCCGGGGCGCGCTTCCGCAGGCGGTCGAGCCGCGCGAGCGCACGAACGTCCACGGCGGCGGCCGCGGACACGTGGACGTGCTTGCCGGTGTAGGCGACCTCGTCGGCCGAGCCCGGTGCCTCGCCGGGCAAGCCGGCGGCTCCGATCACACCCGCGACGAGGGAGAGGCCAAGGAGGAGCTGCCTCCAGCTGCCTAGCCTCGCCGCGTCTCTCATCGGTGCCGCCTGGGGCCCTCCCCGAGCCGGAACGTGAGCCTGAAGTCGAAGTTCGCCGGACGCCTGTTGCCGAGTCTTGGCGACTCGGCGGTGACCCTACCACTCGAACCTGGAGCCGGACGGCCCGCGCTCGAGCCGCCCGGCCGTGGTTCCGGTGCGCTTAGTAGCCGCCCCCGCCGCCGCCGGAGGAGACGAGGACGAGCACGACCACCAGCACGGCTACGGCGACGAGCGCCGCGCCGATCCAGAGCGTCTTTCGTGAGAACGTCATCTCGACATCACCTCTTGCGAGGAAGTACGAGCCGCGGCCGGCGGCGGTTCACTACGGGGGCGGCGCTCAGGCGCCGAGCTCGGCGAGCAGCGGCCCGGTGTCGAGCGGGTCGAAGCCGATGCGGCCCGCGATCTCCTCGCTCGACGGCTTCGTGCCCTCGCGGAAGAGCTCGCGCAGGCGCTCCCCCGTCTCGTTGCTCGCCCACCACTCGTCGGCGACCTCGCGCTCGAGGAACGCGCGCAGCTGGGCGGCGCGGATCCAGGCCCGGAGGTAGTCGGCCGAGTAGAAGCCCGCGTCCATGTCGGAGAGATAGCCGTCGCGCCGGTACTGCATCCCCGTCGCCTCGGTCAGGCGCTCGGCGTAGCCGTCGGGCGTGCCGCCGTCCCCGCCGAAGCGGCCCCAGAACTCCAGCTCGAACTGCAGCTTCGCGACGTAGCGCCGGAAGAGCAGCGCCTCCATGAAGATCGTGGCGTCCGCGTTCTCGGCCGCCTCTTCGTCGGAGAGGTCGAAATACCGGGCGTGCCACGTGGGTTGACGCGAGATCGCCTCGACGATGTACGAGTAGATCTCCGTCAGCGCGTGGTCGCGCGAGATGTTGCGGAAGGTGTACGGCAACGAAGGGTCGCAGCCGGCGTAGTGGAGCGCGTGGCCGGCCTCGTGCAGGAACGCCTGGTAGTCGTGGAGCCCACCCTGCGCGCGCGTGATCAGGTGGACGACCGTGGGCGGGTCGGCGGGGATCACGCAGGCGCGCGGTGACTTCTGCGGCCGGTCGTCGAGGTCCAGCTTGATGTTCGGCTCGTTTTCGAGATCGAAGCCGAGGCGGGCGAGGGTGTCCATGCAGACCGGGACCGCCTGCTCCTTCGTGTAGACCCGCTCGAGGGGCGAGAGGCGGCGCAGGTAGGCGACGTGCGACGAGCTCGGCACGGGCTCGCGCTCGGGCCCGAGCAGCTTCTCCAGCCAGCGCTCCTTCAGCCGGGTGTAGACGTCCGTCGCAGCCTCGCTCGCGGCCGCGAGCGCGCGCTCCAGGTCGCGCAGGGAGATGCCCTTCTCCTCCTCGGTGCGTGCGATCGGGTCCTCGATGCCGCTGACCTCGGCCTCGAGCTCCTCGCCGGCGCGCAGCACGTCGAGCCGCACGTCGTTGAAGGTCGCCGAGAGGTCGTTCGCGAGCCGGCCGAGCTCGTCGCGGTCGCCGTAGTCGGGGAGCACGGCGAGCTTCGCCTGCGCCGTCCGCAGCGGCAGCTGCTCGCCTTCGAACTCGACGCGGGCCGCGAGGATCGCGTTCTCGAGCGCGTCCTCGCGCTCGGCCAACTCGGCGGCGATGAGCCCCGCCTCGCAGGTCTTGCGGAGCCGGTAGAGCCGCTCGCGGTCGAAGCCGTCGGCAGCCTCGGCCTCGGCCTGCCGCAGTGCCTCGAGCTGCTCGCGCGTGAAGAGCTCGGCGTACCGCGCTACGATCTCGGCGCGCTCGGAGACCTCCTTCTCGCCGACGCGAACGGCGCGGCCCTCCTCGGCCCGCTCGAACAGGTAGCGCTGAAGGCGCGACTCGTAATCGGCCGGGCGCAGGACAGCGGCGACGCTCACGGGGCGGGAATCTACCTACACCGCCCGATCAGCCTCGGACGAGGCGCTTCACCACCCCGAGGAGGTCCTCGACGCGAAACGGCTTGGGCACGACGCCGTCGGCTTCGGCCCTCGTCTCCGAGTCGAGCTGTGCGCTTCCGGTGAAGAGCACGACCGGCGCTGCGTGGCCGCGCCGCCGTAGCGACCGCATGAGCGCGACGCCGTCGTCCGCACCGACGTGGACGTCGAGCAGGACGAGATCGACCTCGTCGCCCCACAGCGCGCTTTCCGCCTGCGCCACGCTGCGCGCCTCGACGACGCGGTATCCCTCGAGCTCGAGGTTCACGCGGCAGAGAAGCCGCACCGACTCGTCGTCCTCCACGATGAGGACCTTCGGCGGGGCGAAGTGGTGGGTCACCTGGGATACCCCCCGTAACGAATTGCCTGGCCCTCACGTTTTACCATTCAGAAATGGTAAGAACGGCTGACGGCCTCCCCCAGCCGACGCCGCTCTTCCGGCGTCGGTCCTGGCTTGCCTTTCAGCGGGCGCTCGATCCGCTGGCTCCGCCACGGCCGCTTCCGCCGAGCCGTGCGAGCGATTCCTCCTTGCCGAGGACCTCGAGGCTCTCGAAGAGGCCCGGCGAGACCTTCGATCCCGTCACGGCGAGACGGATCGGCTGAAAGGCCTCCCGCGGCTTGAGGCCGAGCCGCTCGGCGAGCCCCCGTAGGGCCGACTCAATCGCCGCCGCCTCGAACGGCTCCACCGAGGCAAGGGTCTCTGTGGCCGCCGGGAGCACGACGCCGTCCACCGCCTCCCCCGCCGGCTCGACCCGCGTGAAGAAGAAGCCCGCGAACGCGGGGAACTCCCCCAGGGTCGCGATCTTCTCCTGCACCAGCGGCGCGACCCGCCGGACCAGCTCCTCGTCCCACTCGTAGCCCTGCTCGCGGAGGTAGCCAACCAGCCGGTCGGCGTACTCCTCGGGGGGCAGCGCGCGCAAGTAGACGCCGTTCAGCCACTCCAGCTTCTTGAAGTCGAAGACCGCGGGGCTCGCGCCGACGCGTTCGAGCGTGAAGCGCTCGACGAGCTCTTCGCGGGACATGACCGTCGGCTTGTCGTCGTGGCTCCAGCCGTGGAGCGCGAGGAAGTTGACGAGCGCCTCCGGGATGTAGCCCTGAGCCCGGAACTCCTCCACCGAAGTCGCGCCGTGGCGCTTCGAGAGCTTCTTGCCGTCGGGGCCGAGGATGTTCGCGAGGTGGCCGTAGGCGGGGAGCGGCGCCCCGAGCGCCTCGAGGATCCGGATCTGCCGCGGTGTGTTGGAGATGTGGTCGTCCCCGCGCAGGACGTGTGTAATCCCGTCGAGCCAGTCCTCGACCGGGGAGGCGAAGTTGTAGGTCGGGCGACCGTCGGCCCGGACGATCACGAGGTCGTCCAGGCGTTCGTTCTCCCACTCGATGCGACCGCGGATGAGGTCTTCCCAGGCCGTGACGCCCTCGTCGGGCATGCGCATCCGGATCGCGCCCTCGTCCTCGTAGGCCGTTCCCTCGGCGACGAGCCGCGAGGCCTCCTCGCGGCAGCGCTCCATCCGGTCGAGCTGGAAGGTGATCTCGCCGTCCCAGTCGAGGCCGAGCCAGCCGAGCGACTCCTGGATCTGCTCGGTGGCCTCGGCGACCTCGCGGCTCACGTCGGTGTTCTCGATCCGGAGGAGGAACTCGCCGCCCTCGTGGCGCGCGAAGAGCCAGTTGAAGAGCGCGGTGTGGACGCCCCCGATGTGGAGGAAGCCGGTCGGGCTGGGCGCGAAGCGGACCCGGACGTTCATGTATCTAGCGTACTGGCGTGGCCGAGCGGGTCCTCACGTTGCGCGAGCTGAACCGCACGACGCTCCTGCGGCAGCTGCTGCTTCAGCGCGAGCGGCTCTCGCCGGTCCGCGCGGTCGAGCGCCTCGCGGGCCTCCAGGCGCAGCTTCCCTCCTCCCCGTACCTCGCGCTGTGGTCGCGGCTCGAGGGGTTCGAGCGTGTGTCGCTCGAACGCGCGCTCCTGCGGCGTCACGTGGTCAAGGCGCTCCTGATGCGCGCGACGATGCACCTCGTCTCCGCGCGCGACTACCCCTTCCTCGATGCGGCCGTCCGCGAGGCGCGGACGCTGACGCGGGTGCGCGGGACCGAACGGCCGCCCGACGAGCTCGTGGACCGCATCGTGGCCCTCACGCGTGAGCGGCCACGCAGCCGGACGGAGATCATGGACGCGCTCGGGTTCCACTCACGGACGCTCGAGGTTCACGAGCTGCGGACCTTCGCCTGGGTGATGGCGCTCGGCCGGCTCGAGCAGACGCCAGAGTCCGCGCTCTACGGCTTCCGCGGCTCGCCGGCCTACGAGCCCGCCGACCACGAGCACCCTCCGCTCGCCGAGGGGGTCGCGCACGCGATCAGGCGCTACCTGGCGGCCTTCGGGCCTGCGAGCCGGGCGGACGTGTCGCAGTGGAGCGGCGTCCCCGTCCGCGACCTCGCGCCCGGGCTCGACGCGCTGCGGCTGCGCAGCTTCCGCGACGAGCGTCGGCGCGAGCTGCTCGACCTGCCGCGCGCGCCGCTCGCTCCCGCCGACGCGCCGGCGCCGCCTCGGCTGCTGCCGCGTTGGGACGAGCTCCTGCTCGCCCACAAGGATCGCGGCCGGGTGCTGCCGGAGGAGTACCGCAAGGCTGTGATCCACAAGAACGGCGACGTGCAGCAGACGTTCCTCGTCGACGGCATCATCGCCGGCCTCTGGCGCCAGGACGGCCGGCGGATCGTGCTCGAGCCGTTTGCACCGCTGCCGCGGGTGGCCAGGCGCGAGCTCGAGGAAGAGGCGGGCCGCCTGCAAGCGTGGCTCGGGTAGCGTCAGCAGCGTGCTCCTCGGCGGCCACTGCTCGGGCGGGATCAAGAAGGCGCTCGACAACGCGGCAGGGTTCGGCATGGATGCGGTGCAGCTCTTCGCGCAGAGCCCGCGGACCTGGCGCTTTCCCGAGCACGACCCGGCAGATCTGAAGGCGTTCCGCCGCCGCCGCGAGGAGCTCGGCCTGGGCTCGGTCGTGATCCATGCCCTCTACCTGCTGAACCTCGCGAGCCCGAAGGCCGACTTCTACGAGAAGAGCGTGGAGACGCTGCGCAAGACCGTCGACGCGGCCTGCGGCATCGGCGCCGAGGCGGTTGTCTTCCACGTCGGCTCGCACCAGGGCGCGGGTTTCGAGGCCGGGCTCGAACGGGTCGTGCCGGCGCTCACGCAGGCGCTCGAGCGCTGCGACGAGACGACCTGGCTCTGCATGGAGAACACGGCCGGCACCGGCGACACCATCGGCCGGTCGCTCGAGGAGCTCGCTGCGCTGTACGAGGCGCTCGACCGGCACCCGCGCCTCGGCGTCTGCCTCGACTCGTGCCACCTCTTCGCGTCCGGCTACGACGTGACGGACAAGGCGGAGCTCGACCGGGTCGTGAAGGAGGTCGATCGGCTGATCGGCCTCGACCGCCTGCGCTGCCTGCATGCGAACGACTCGAAGACGCCGCTCGGCTCCAACCGCGACCGCCACGACAACATCGGCGACGGCCTCATGGGCGAGGGGCTCGGCGTGTTTCTCGCCCACCCGAAGCTGCAGAAGCTCCCGGCCCTGCTCGAGGTGCCCGGCACGGACGGCCACGGCCCGGACGCCGAACAGATGCAGAAGCTACGCGAGCTGCACGCGCGCGCTATGAGGCGCGGATCTGCGCGAAGACGCGAAACGAAGGCTGGCCGACGGGCAACTCGTGGAACTCGGGGTTGATGCAGCCGAGCTCGTCGGCCCGGCTCTCGTAGCACCCCTCCACCTCGACGCGGCATATCGGTAGCCCCGGCGCGGTCGCGCGCACGGCGCCGAAGCCGCCGCTGCGCTTCTCGGCCTCGCGCAGGAGGTCGAAGTCGATCTCGACCTCGAAGACCTTCATCAGGCAGCCCATGTACGTGTGCCCGAACTCCTCGTACGAGTAGACGAACGGGCAACCGCGCTCGACGCACGCGCCCGGGTACACGACCTTGTCGCAATGGACGCCGCAGCGGCGGCATTCGACCTCGTCCTGGGGGCGGAGCGGAAGCTCGGTCGGCTCGGCGGCCGCCTGCTCGCGTATCTCCATGGACGGATTGTGGTTGCAACGGCCTGCTCTCCGCAAGACTTGACAAGCCGGCTCCGAGTGACTAGGCGAGCCGTCGCACCACGTTCAGGACGTCGAGCTGCGTGAACGCTTGGTAGTCGGGCTCGGCGCCGTCAGGGTGCTCGTCGGCGCGGAACCAGAGCGCCTGCACGGTCGTCATCCCGACCTCGGCCGCTCCGCGCACGTCCTCGTAGAGCCGATCGCCCACGAACAGCGCGCGCTCCGGATCGACCTCGAGCGCCTCGAGCGCCCGCTCGAAGATCGCCGGGTGCGGCTTTCTCGTCCCGACCTCCGAGGAGAACACGCTGAAGTCGAGCCGTTGGTCAAGGCCCATCTGCTCGAGGTCTCGGTGGAGTAGCCAGCCGGGATCGAAGGCGTTCGAGACGAGCCCGAGCTTCAGCCCTTGGTCGCGGAGCGACTCCAGCAGCGGGTGTGTGTGCGCCGCGAGGATGCGCGCCGGGTCCCAGGCGACGTGCTCGGCCTCGAGAAAGCGGGCGAGCTCCTCGTCGTCGATCTCGACGCCGAAGTCCGCGAGCAGCCGCCGAACGAGCCCGGGGTACTCGATCTCCTCGATCGTCCCGGGCACCCAGAACAGCGGCTCGTAGTGTTCGCGGAAGCGCTCGGTCAGCTCGTCGACGTCGGGCAGCCCGTCTCGGCCGACCGCCGCGAGGCCCGCGCGATGGCCCGCGCTGACGAGCTCGGGCGAGTACACGAACTGCATGAGCGTGTCGCCCCAGTCGAAGAGGACCGCCTCGAGCACGGGTGGTTAGGCTAGCGCCCCTCCCAGCAATGGACGCCCGTCTCTCGCCCGCTATCACGCTGCGCCGAAGCTTTCCTTCGCCCCCGCGCAGGCTGCCAGCCTGCGCCGCGGTCGAGTGGGGACTCTGGCTCGGTGCCGGCGACCGAGAGCCTGGACTCCATTACTGGAAGGGGCCCTAGCGGCGTGGGCCGCAAGCTCCTCTGGGCGTCGCTCGCCCTGGCCCCGATCACCCTCCTTCTGCGATACGTCTTCCATTCGGACGAAACGGTGCTGTTCGTCGCCTCGGCCGCGGCGCTCGTGCCGCTCGCGTGGTTGATCGGCGAGGCGACAGAGCACGCCGGAGAGCACACCGGGCCTGGGATCGGCGGCTTCCTGAACGCGAGCTTCGGCAATGCGCCGGAGTTGATCATCGCGCTGTTCGCCGTGAACGAGTCGCTGCCGAACGTCGTGCGCGGGTCGCTTGCGGGCAGTGTCGTCTCGAACATCCTGCTCGTCCTCGGCCTCGCGCTCGTCTTCGGCGGCGGCGAGCGCGGCGGCAAGCCGCTCGACCGCTTCTCGATCACGCTCCAGCTCGGGCTCGTGA
>JBKPFI010000462.1:0-3683 GCA_046728775.1 Actinomycetota bacterium
TCTCGCAGCTGATCGGCGTCGCGGCCGGGTTCGAGGAGTCGGAGCTGAAGTTCAAGCGCCACGTGGTCTCCGTCGAGCCGGTCGTCGAGAAACTAGAGGCCTAGAAGCATGAGGGAACCCCTGGTTCCCCCATGAGCCCCCACCTTGCCACCGCTTCCGTCGCCAGGCGGTTTTCCGGGCCGGTCACCGGGGCCGGTAACCGACCGTTTCTCGGTTGAGCCTCCCGCCCGGCAAAGCCGGGCTCCGGCGGCGATTGGTTCAGTGCTGCCGAGGGCGGTGATCTACGCGTGAGGCTGGTGCGCGCGGGCGCCGTCGCTGCTAGTGGTGCACTCGCTTGGGGGCACTTCGAGGCGGGATGGGTTCGGCTGCAGACGCTGCCATGTCCCCTGCCGGGGCTGCCGCCCGAGCTCGAGGGAGTGCGGATCGCACATCTCTCCGACTTCCATCTCGGCTTTCCCTCGCGCGGGACCAAGGCGGTCGAGCGGGCCGTCGCGTGGGTCGAGGAGCGGCAACCGGACCTGACGCTCATCAGCGGCGACCTTCTCTCGCGGCGCAGCGGGGAGCCCGGCCTGCGCGCGTTGCTTGGTCGCATGCCGCACTGCTTCGCGGTACTCGGGAACCACGACTTCGCGACCACCCGCGACCCCTTCTCGCACGCCGCCGAGGTCGTCGACGTCGAGCCGGCGACGCTGCTCTCGGACGACTCGCGGACGGTCGAGCTTCGCGGCAAGAGAGTGCAGATCGTCGGCGTCGACCCGCGCTCGTACCGCCGGCGGGCCGCGAGGCCCGAGCGGCTCGCCGATCCCGAGGCAGACCTGCGCATCCTGCTCTGCCACTTCCCGAACGTCATCGACCAGCTGCCCGAGGGTGCGTTCGATCTCGTCCTCTCGGGCCACCTTCACGCGGGCCAGATCTGCGTGCCCTGGCCGGGCGGCCGCCTGCGGCTCGCGCACATCCGCTGGACCTACATCCAGGGGTTGTACCGGCGGCCCGCGGGAACGCTGCATCTCTCCGCCGGCCTCGGCACGACCTTCGTGCCCTTTCGCTTCCTGGCGAGGCCGGAGGCGACAGAGCTCTCCCTACAATCGGAGTGATGCAGGGGAGCGCGAGCGTCGCGACCGACGTGCTCGCCAGCTACGCGGCCGACGCCGCTCGCGAGGTCGAGGGGGTCGCCGGGCTGGTCAACGGCAGGCTGCCCAGGCAGGGGGCCGTGCGGGTGAGCGAGGAGGGGGGACGCCTCTCGCTCGAGCTCCACCTCGAACTCGTGTGGGGCGCTCCGGCGGAGGCCGTCGGCGCCGAGGTGCAGCGGCGGGTGGCCGACTACCTGGAGCGGATGGCCGGCGCGAGGCCGCAGGCCGTGGACGTCGTCATCGACGACGTCGGGAGATCCCCGTGACCGTTCGGATCGCGGGCCTGACCGGAGCGACGCTCGAGGAGGCGCCCTCGGTCTGCCATGGCTGCGTCTGGTGGCAGTCGCGCACGGGCAGCCGCGAGGCCGACAAGCACCGCTGGATCGAGAAGGCAGAGACCGAGTTCGGCGCCTGGGGAACGATCTACCGCGACGACGACGGGCGCGTGCTCGGCTCGATGCAGTATGGCGCCGCGCGTCTCTTCCCGCGGGCCGCGGAGCTCCCGGCCGGCCCGCCGTCCGACGACGCCGTCCTCGTCACGTGCGCCTACCTCGTCGATCGCACGAGCCCGTGGGTGCTGCAGTCGCTCTTTTTGGCGGCGATCGGCGAGGCCAAGGACAAGGGGGCGGCGGCGCTCGAGGCGTTCTCGTACCGCTATCCGGAGGGCGAGTCCGACTACGAGCGCTTCCTCGTCCACCGGACGGTCTTCCCGCAGGATTTCCTGACCGACTTCGGCTTTCGCCCGATCCGCTCCGCGGGTCCGGTCGAGCTGGCACGGCTCGAGCTCGGCGGGCTCGTCCCGGTGCTTGAGGGGAGGCGCGCGAGGGTGCTGCGGGCGCTGAAGGAGGCGTTCCTGCCGGAACCGGTTCCAGCGCCGCGCCGCCCTTAGCGAGAGCCTAGTGCCGGTGGTAGGCCGTCGCCCAGGCGGCGCGCAGGGCCGACTGGGTCGTCACGAGCAACCGCACCTCGCGGCCGCCGAGAGCGAGCTTCAGGCTCGGCAGCAGCGTCTCGTCCGTCGGGTCGGCGACCGCGACGGAGACGCTGTCGTCCGGGTGCAGCCGCAGCGGGATCGCGCGCAGCCGCTCGGCCTCGTGGCCCGGAAGGAGCTCGATGGCGCGACGGTCGACGGACGTCACGCCGATGTCCACGAACTCGACCTGGGCCTGCGCGGCGAGTACCCGGGCGATGTCGTCCTCGAAGCAGATCCGCAGCCGCACGAGCGCCTCGCCGAGCAGCTCGCCCTGTTGCCTCTCCTCGAGTGCTCGGTCGAGCTCGTCGTTCGTTAGCAGGCCCTTGCGCAGGAGCAGCGCCCCGAGGTGGGAGCGAGGCTCGTTCTCGAAGAACTGGTGGTCGAGGCGCGCGGGCCGCATCGCCCGCTAGATATCGGGATTTCCGCGCCGATGCTTGAGAATGCAGCGGAGTGCGAACTTACGCGGCCACGGCGCGCTGCGCGAGGACGAGCTCGGCGATCTGGATGCCGTTGAGCGCTGCGCCCTTGCGCAGGTTGTCGCACGCGAGGAAGAGCGAGAGGCCGTTCTCGGCCGCGGGATCGCGGCGGATACGGCCGACGAGCGCCTCGTCCCGGCCGGTGGCCAGGCCGGGAGTCGGGAACTCCTCGACCCGCACGGACGGGGCGGCTGCGAGCACCTCGCGCGCGCGCTCGGCCGAGAGCGGCTCCTGCGTCTCCACCCAGACGGCCTCGGCGTGGCCGATCGGCACCGGCACTCGCACACACGTCGAGGCGACGGGCAGGTCGGGCAGCTCCAGGATCTTGCGGGTCTCCTCGCGAAGCTTCGTCTCCTCGTCGAACTCCTCCCCGTCGAACTCCCAGTCCGTCGAGAGGTCGTGCTCGGCAGGCGGCTCGTCGAGCAGCCGCTGAAGGCGCCGCGCGCCCTTTCCCGAAGCCGACTGATAGGTCGCGACGCGCACCGCGCGCAGGGCCGCGGCCTCGTGGAGCGGCTTGAGCGCGAGCGTCAGCGGGATCGTGCAGCAGTTCGGGTTGGCGACGACGCCGGCGTGTTCGTGTGCACGCTCGCCGTTCACCTCGGGGACGACGAGCGGTACGCCGTCCTGCAGCCGGAAGGCCTCCGACTTGTCCACGCACACCGCACCGCCGCGAACGGCGTGCGGAACGAGCTCGCGGCTCGCGCGCGAGCCGACCGAGAAGAGGCAGAGGTCGAGGTCTCCTGCGGAGAGCCCCGCGGGCGTCGCCTCCTCGACCGTCTGGCCGCCGACGACGGTCCCGGCCGAGCGCGCCGAGGCGAACAGGCGCACGTCGTCGTAACCGCGCTCGCCCAACAGCTCGACGACGACCCGGCCTACGGCGCCAGTGGCTCCGATCACGCCGATCCTAGGCATGCTGGCGCTCGGCCTCCGGCGCGTCGAGCTCGAAGGCCCGGTGCAGGACGGCGACGGCGGTCTCGACCTCGTCACTGCGCACGTGGCAGGCGATCTTGATGGGCGAGGTCGTGACCACCTCCGGCTCGATCCCGGCCGTGGCGAGGCTCTCGAACGCCTTCGCCGCCACCCCCGGGTGGCTCTTCATCCCCGCGC
>JBKPFI010000135.1:0-30949 GCA_046728775.1 Actinomycetota bacterium
CGTGATGCCGAACGCGATGAGGATCACGGCTGCGACCACTCCGCCGATCTCGAACAGCTTCCTCATCGTCTTCTCCTTCCGTCGCGGCCGAGGCCCTTGAGCTGCCTGCGACCTTGTGGCCGCAGTCTCCGCGCGTCCGGCTGCGGTGCCATCGGTGGCGAGCCGGAAACGCGTTGCGGGTTTCCCGCACTCCTCACGCAACCGCGGCCGCTTCCTGACCTGCGCCTACGCCAGCGACGACGAGCACGGGTCTCCGCGACTCGCGCAGGACCGCGCGTGAGACGCTGCCGAGCAGCGCGCTCGCCAGCGCCGTGGCCCCGCGAGCGCGAAGGAGCCGCGGCATCGGCGCAGCCGCGGATTCGGCTGCGTAGCTGGCCGCAGGAGGCCGTCTAGTAGCCGCTGAAGCGCGAGGCGAGCACCTGCTCTTCTGGCACGCCGGCCGCCGTCAGCTC
Source organism: Actinomycetota bacterium (assembly GCA_046728775.1). Taxonomy (GTDB): domain Bacteria; phylum Actinomycetota; class Thermoleophilia; order Gaiellales; family Gaiellaceae; genus AC-32. The sequence continues at coordinate 453 of JBKPFI010000135.1, forward strand.
CCCGGCGACCGATTCCACCATCGCGGGCGGCCCTGCGACAAGGAACGTGAAGGCGCCGAGCTCGGCCCCGAGCAGTTCGCGCAGGACTTCCGCATCCAGCCGCCTGCTTTCGCCGTCCCACGCCGGGTCGTCGGTCATCGTGAGGAGCATGCGGAAGTCCGACAGCGTGCGCTCGAGCTCCTGCAGCTCGTCGAGGAACGCGGTCGACTCACGGTCGCGGTTGGAGTACACGAGCGCGATCCGATAAGGCGCACCGGTGTCGGCGACGAAGCGCAGCATCGACCGGAAGACGGTGATCCCGATCCCGCCGGCCACGAAGGCGTAGCGCCGGTCGGTGTCCTCGGGCAGGTGGTAGTCGCCCTTCGGCGGCTCGACGTCGACCTCGTCGCCGACCTCGAGCTCGGCCAGCGTCTTCTTGAACGCGGTGTCGCGCAGGCGTGTGCAGAGGCCCAGCACGCCCTTCTCGGTCGGCGACGTGACGACCGAGATGTGGCGCCGGAGCCCGCGCTCGTCGTCGTGACCGCGGTCGGGCAGCTCGACCCAGAAGTACTGGCCGGGGCGGTAGTCGACGTCCTCACCCTGGAGGTCGAAGACGACCAGGAGCGTCCCCTTCGCGACCTCGCGCTTCTCCTTCACCCGCGCGCGCACGCGCGGGAGGCTACTACTCCGCTTCTGCGGCCGCGAGCGCCCCGCCGGGAGCCTCGGCCTCGGCGTGCGCGGCTTCCGGCATCGGCCGGGTTCGGAGCAGCGACGCTGCGACCGCGGTGGCGACGACCGCGAAGGCGGCGCCCACGAGGAACGCCAAGTGGTAGCCGCCGTTCAGGGCGCTCACGTCGCCCGCGCCGCCGAGATTCCCGGTCCGCCAGGCGGCGAGGCTTGCGAGCACCGCCAACCCGAGCGCGCCGCCCATCATGAAAGAGGTGTTCACGATGCCCGAGGCGAGGCCCGCCTCCGTCGGCTCGACGTCGCTCATCGCTGCCATCAGGACCGGGTTCATCGCCATGCCGACTCCGATCCCGAGGATGATCATGCTCGGGAGGACGTCGACGACGAAGGTCCCGTCGACCGGCGCGCGCGCGAAGAGCGCGAGGCCGAGCGCGACGAGGCTCATTCCGACGGCGATCGGGATGCGCACGCCGAAGCGCATCACGAGCCGCGCCGAGAGGCCGAGCGAAAAGGCGCCCATGATGATGTTCGCCGGCAGGAACGCGAGCCCGACGTGCAGCGGGTCGTAGCCGAGCACGAGCTGCAGGTACAGCGCAGCGAGGAAGAACCAGGCGAACATCGCCGCCGCCCAGAGCACGCCCACGACGTTGGAGACGGCGACGTTCCGGAGCTTGAACAGCCGCAGCGGCACGAGCGGCGCCACGACGCGCGACTCGATCGCGACGAAGATCGCGAGCAGCGCCACGGCTGCCGCGAGGAGCCCGAGGGTCTGCCCCGAGGTCCACCCCCTGTCGTTGCCGTTCACGATCGCGTAGACGGCCAGCATTAGCGCCGCGGTGACCGTGATCGCGCCGGCGACGTCGAGCTTCGCGGCGGTCTCCAGCCCTCTACCGGCCGGGATCAGGATCAGGCACAGCACGAAAACTGCAATCCCGATCGGGATGTTGACCAGGAAGATCCAGTGCCAGCTGAGCGTGTCGGTGAGAATCCCGCCGAGGAGCACCCCGATGCTCCCGCCGCCGGCCATCACGAAGCCGAAGAAGCCCATCGCCTTCGTCCGCTCGACCGGATCCTGGAAGAGGGTCATGATCAGCGAAAGCGCGACCGCGGAGACGACCGCGCCACCCAGCCCCTGCACCGCCCGAGCGCCGACAAGGAACCCCTGCGAGGTTGCGAGACCGCACGCGAGCGAGGCGCCGGTGAAGACGCCGATCCCCGTCAGGAACAGCTTGCGGTGCCCGAAGAGGTCGCCGAAGCGGCCGCCGAGGAGCAGGAAGCCGCCGAAGGTCAGCAGGTACGCGTTCACGACCCAGGCGAGCGATTCCTCGGAGAAGCCGAGATCCTCGCGAATCGACGGCAACGCGACGTTCACGATCGTCGCGTCGAGGACGATCATCAGGTCGCCCAGGCAAAGGACGTAGAGCGCGAGCCAGCGGGTTCGGCGGTCGAGTGACATCGGCTTCCTTTCGCAGGGGTTACGACGCTACGGGTTCGACTATTCCCGCCGCGGAAACTCATCGCCGGCCGTGCGATGAATTCGGGGACGTTGCGACGTCTTCTCTCGAAGATGGACACGCTCCGCTGCGACGTCCGCGCGCTGCCTGCCGACGCGGCGGCGATCGACGGACTCGCCCGCCTCCAGCTCGCCGCGCGCCGGGCAGGCATCGAGCTGCGGCTCTGTCACGCCTCGCCCGAGCTCTGCGCGCTGCTCGAGCTGATCGGCCTGGACTCGGTGCTATGCCTCGAGCCGGAGTGGCAACCCGAAGAGCGGGAACAGCGTCTCGGTGTCGAGGAAGAAGGTGAGCTCGCCGATCCGCCCACCTGAGACCTCGAGCACCTGCAGCGCCCACGGCTCGTAGCCCTCACCCGTCTCGCTCGGCTTGTACTGCCCGAACGCCGGCGAACCGTTGGCGTTCGTGACCGGGACGACGCGTGAGCCCTTGCACCCGATTCCGGGGCCGGTCCACCACGCGAAGACGTCGTCGCGGCCGCTGAGCCAGAGGTCGTACGGCGGCATCGACTGCGTCGCGTCTTCGCGGATCAGCGAGGCGAGCGAGTCGAAGTCGTAATCCTCGAACGCCTTGACATAGCGCTTGAGCAGCTCGCGGTCGGGCTCCTCGAACGAGGACTCCGGTGTCAGCTCGCTGGCCTCCACCGTCGCCCGCGCCCGCTGCAGCGCGCTGTTCACCGAGGCGACGCTCGTCTCCAGGAGCTCGGCCACCTCGCTCGCCTTCCAGCGCAGCACCTCGCAGAGGATGAGCACGGCGCGCTGCCGCGGCGGCAGGTGCTGCAGCGCCGCGACGAACGCGAGCCGGAGCGTCTCGCGCGACGCGACGGCCTCGGCGGGGTCGACGACGAGGCTGTCGGGGACCGGCTGCAGCCAGGGCACGTCCGGCGTGCGCAGGTTCTCGGCGAGCGGCTCGCCGGCCGGACCAAGGTCCATCGGCCGCGCCCGCCGCTCACGCCCCTGCAGCATGTCGAGGCAGACGTTCGTCGCGATCCGGTACAGCCAGGAGCGCAGGGACGAGCGGCCCTCGAAGCGCTCGAGGTTCCGCCACGCGCGCAGGAGCGTCTCCTGGACGGCATCCTCCGCCTCGAACGGCGAGCCGAGCATGCGGTAGCAGTGCGCCGTCAGCTCACGGCGGTACTGCTCCAGGTCCGCGAACGCCGGAGTCTCCCTGAGGGCCGACCTCTCCACCACCGCCATCCTAGGCAAGGACGGCCGGGTGGCCGCGAATTCATCGCGGACGGCGATCAGTAGCCGTCGGAGCCGCCCTTCGAGTTGTCCTTGGAGTTGTCCTTCGAGTTGTCCTCGGTGGTGCCGCTTCCGGTCATGCCGCCGCTGCCGCCCGCGGCGAGCCCGCCCGCCATGCCGGAGCTCTTGTGGAACCGGCAATAGAACGAGACCAAGCCCGACTTCGGGACGGTGACGGTCACCTCCGCCTGCTCGCCCGGCGCGAGATCCTTGTCGATGCCCTGCGAGTCGATGGTGAACGTGTGGTCGACCTTGCCCTCGTTCTCCAGCTCGAGGTTGACCTTCTCTCCCGCCTTGCCCTGGAGCACGGTCGGCTCGAAGTAGAAGTCGTCGAGCTCGACCTTGGTCTTGCCGCCCCGGCTCACGTCTTCCGTCCCGTGGTTGTTCGCCCGGACGCCGGCGATCGTCTTCTGACCGCCGCCGCCCTCGCCGCTCGACTCGGTCGACGTCGACCCTGCGCTCGAGCCGGAGCTCGAGCTGCCGCAGCCGGCCAGCAAGGGCACCGCGCCAAGGGCCAGCACTGCCACGATCAGCACTCCGTGCCTCATTCGGTCTCCTCCCAACACGGCTTGACGGGAAGGACTACGCGGCGCCCGAGCGCCCGGATTCATCGGCGAGGAAGAGCAGCACCGCGTCCGAGAGGCTCGCGATCCGCTCCGGCTCGAGGCTGTAGAGCACGTAGTACCCGTCTCGACGGCTCTGCACCAGCCCCGCGCGCGCCAGCAGCCGAAGGTGCTTCGAGAGCCCGGCCTCACTGATCCCCACGAGCGGCGCGAGCTCCTGCGTCGAGCGGGCGCCGGCGGCGATCAGCTTCAGCGCGCGGAGCCGGGTCTCGTCGGCGAGCGCCCGGAGGACGTGCACGACGTCCTCGGACGGCAGCTTCGCCCTTCCCTCGGCGAGCGAGAACGGCGCCGGGTAGACGATCGTCGGCGACCATGGGGCGTCGCAGTTCAGGCGTACGTGCGGCCAGACGAAGACGCTCGGGACGAGCACGAGCTCCGCAGCGGGGCCGACCTCGACAGTGTGCTCGTGCGGCAGGTCGCGTCGGATCTCGTGCTTCCCCGGCTCGATCAGGAGCTGCGGCGAGAGCCCGGTGAGGTAGGCGTAGACGCCGTCTGCGGCGATCCGCCGGCCGGCCTCCGCGACCGTCTCGGCGAGCAACGGCTCGAGCCGCGCCCACTCCTGCTCGAAGGCGATGTCCCAGTAGTCGGAGAGCAGCGAGGCGAACCTTGCCGCGAGCTGCCGCGGCGACTCGAAGATCATGCTCGCCAGGCCCGGATTTCCGCCGAGGCGCTGGACGCGAACGTTCACGTGCTCGCGCACCCGCTCGTCCTCGAGGAGCGTCTGCGCCCGCTCGCCCCGGTGGTCCCACAGCGGGCGCAGAAAGCCGAGGGCCAGCGTCGTCTCGTCGAACGCTTCGAGCTCCTGCAGCTCGTCCTCGAAGGTGTGGTACCCGGCCGCGGGCGACGGCATCAGGAACTCCGGCACGAAGGCGCTATAGGCGAACCGGAAAGCAGCGATCTCTCGCCGAAGCGCGGCAGGGAGCGAGCGCCCCCGCCGCACCCACTGGTGCTGCAGGGGGTGGTGCTTCGGCTCGGTCAGGACGTGCAGGCTGAGGACGGCCTCGAGCAGCGGCGAGTACGAGAAGGCGATCGACTCGGCCGGCTCGGATACGAAGCGGAACCTGATCATGAATTCTCTCTTTGGCTAAGAAGTTGACCAGAGCTTCCTCGACCCTCACCGTGTCGTCAAATGCGCTGGGGCCTCGTCATCATCGCGGTCGCCATGACAAGCGTCTCCGGCTCCGCGCTCGCGGCGCCGCCGACGCTCAGCGCCATCGTCGGGACGAACGACGGCTACAACATCACGCTGAACGACGCGAGCGGCAACAAGCTTTCCCGCCTCGTGCCCGGCACGTACACGGTCGTCGTCGACGACCGCTCGAGGCTCCACAACTTCCACCTGGCGAGCAACGACGACCCGACGGTCGACTTCCGCACCGAGCTCGACTTCGTCGGGCAGCAGAGCTTCACCGTCACCGTCAAGAACAAGATGGAGTACGCGTACGCCTGCGAGCCGCACTGGCAGGTGATGAACGGCTCCTTCTTCGTGACCGACGCCCCGGCGCCGCCGCCGCCTCCCCCACCGGTCCGGACGCTAAAGGCATCCGTCTCGGCCGCGGGCGCCGTCCGGCTGAGCGCGTCGTCGGTTCGCAGCGGCCGCTACCGCGTCGTCGTCAGCGACCGCTCGAGGGCGGACAACTTCCACCTCGCCGGCCGCGGCGTGAACAGGCACACCGGCATCCGCTTCAAAGGCTCGACGGCCTGGCGGGTCCGGCTCGCGCCCGGGACGTACAGCTACTGGAGCGACGGTGGAGCCCGGAAGAAGCGCCTCCGCGTCCGCTAGCGGCTCAGGTCACCCTGGTCGAGACGGTGATCCAGTTGGCGTCCCAGGTCTCGCCTTCGTCGAAGGAGAACGCCTGCTCCCAGGTCGCGGAACGGTCGGTGATGCCCTTCCACGTGAAGCGGACTCTGAGCGCCACGCCTTCGAGAACGTCGTCGCACTCGAAGATCCCGACGCCGTGCCGGAACCGCCCGACGACCGGGGCGTCGAGCTGGCCGTGACCGACCGTCGAGGCCCACCAGATGCGCCAGAGCCCGGTGTCCGGATCGAACAGGCGGAGTGAAAACCCCTCGAAGCCCGGGCGGCCGGGGAAGCGCGGCGCGTTGAACGTGTCGATGTTGCCGAGGCCGCCGAGAATCGGAGCGGCCTCGGTCCGCGACTCGAACTCGACCCACTCCGCGTCGCCCTTCACGAGAGGCCTGACCCGCTTGCGGTTCACCTGATGCCAGGTTCCGAAGAAGAAGTCGAAATCGTGGCGGCCGTCGTCGACGGCGGTGATCGTGCGTGCGGCCTGGGCTTCGTATGCCATCGGCTGGGCTCCTTCCATCCGGGAGCGAGAGACGTTACGGCAGATTGCGGTCAGTTTTTGTCCGCGGCCGTGCTTGAATCCGGGCATCTCCCGGCCGGCCTCACGACTGCTCGCGTTCCTCGAGCTCCTCCAGACCCGCATCGTCGTCGACGGTGCGGCTGCGGCGATGGAGCTCGGCGTGAGCGAGCGGACGATCCGGCGTTACGCGGTCGCCCTGCACGACATCGGCATCCCCGTCGACGGGCAGCCGGGCGTCGGAGGCGGCTACCGGCTCCGCGCGGGAACGCGGCTTCCGCCCCTGATGCTCTCCGACGAAGAGGCGACCGCAGTCGTGTTCGGCCTCGTGATCGCCGAGCAGCGTGGTCTCGGCGGCGCTCAGGGGGCGCTTGCGAAGGTCGCCCGGGTGCTCCCGGAACGCCTCACGCGGCGGGTCGAGCGCCTACGCGACGAGCTCCGGCTCCTCGGCGAGCCGGATCCTGCGCCTGCCAGCAGCGAGACGCTCCTCCTGATCACCGAGGCAGTGCGGCGCAGACGCTCGCTCCGGCTCGGCTACACGAAGCGCGACGGCGTGCGCAGCACACGGGAGATCGAACCGCTCGGCCTCGTCGCCCGACGAGGGCGCTGGTACGTCCCGGCCCGCGCGAGCGAGACCGGCGAGCTCCGCACGTTCCGGGCCGACCGCATGACGGACGCGACGATCGGTGACCCCGTCGCCCCGCCGGAGCCCGGGTTCGACCCCGCGGCCCACGTCGTGCAGATGCTCACGCGGCTTCCCTGGGGCTGGGAGATCGAGGTGCACCTCGACGCCCCGGTCGGGGAGATCGCCGCGAGGGTGCCCGCGACGATGGCGGAGCTGACGGCCGACGGAGACGGCACGCGACTGGTGATGCGGGCCGACTCGCTGGACTGGGCCGCAGGCGTGCTCGCCGGCCTCGGAGCGGACTTCCGCATCGTTCGCCCCGAGGAGCTCCGAATGCACCTCGCGCAGCTCGCCACGAGGCTCGCGGCGAGCGCCGAGCCGGTTTAGGGAGCGACCAGCAGCAGCGTCGCGATCGCCCCGAAGGCCAGGAAGGGGCCGAATGCGAGGGTGCGCCGGCGCGCCTGCGGGCCTTCACGCACAAGCAGCACGACAGCGGCCGCGGCGCCGGCAAGCGTGCCCAGCAGCAGGGCCGGAAAGACGGCGGTACCGAGCGCAGCGCCCAGGAGCAGCGCCAGCTTCACGTCTCCCATGCCGAGCCCGGCCGGAAACGCAAGCGCGAACACGAGGAGAAAGGCGGTCACGCCGACGGCCGCACCCACCCAGGCGAACCAGTCTCCGGGGTCCGTCGCCAGGCGGGCCGCCAGGACCAGGCCGGCCGCGGGGAGCACGATGGGGTTCGGGAGCCTGCGCGACTCGATGTCGATCAGCGAGAGCACGACCAGGACCGCGCTCACAAATGCCGCGATCAGGCCGGCCGGGTCGAAGCCGTAGCGGGCAAGCACCGCGGCCGCGATTGCCACGGTGACCACCGAGCCAAGCGGGCGCGCGCGTGTCCAGGCGACCGCGGCGGTCATTGCGCAGGGGACAGGACGAGGCGGTCGCCGACCTCGAGCCGTAGGCGGTCGCACTCCCCGGCAGCCAGCTCGAGGACCGACCTGGCGCGAAGGCGCGCCGCGGTCCGCCAGGGCCGCATGTGCTTCCGGATCTTCAGGACGGTCAGGTCGCGGTCGAGGAAGACGACGTCGATCGGGAAGCGCATGAACCAGGTATGAACCGACCAGGTCGGCTCGATCAGCAGGCCGTGCCCGTGCGGCAACCCCCTCCGGCCGAGCAGCCCGCGCATTCGCGTGAAGACGCCGTCGGCCACCTCACAGCGGTCGCAAACGACGTGATTGTCACGCGCGAGAACGATGGTCCGGCTCATCTGCAAGCTGACGCTAGCGCCGGGATCGGGACACCCACATCAACCGGATGGGTGGCTCGAACCAGCCACACGGGCGATCCCTGGCCGGGCGCGACGGCCTAACACTCACGTGAGTGCAAGGGCGACGGTCGCCCTCGCAGGGGAAAAGGGAGGAGAACTCATGTTGGATCGCCTCACTGCTTGGGCGACCATGCTCATGGGTCGGCTCGAGAGCGACGAGGGTCAGACCTTCGTCGAGTACGCGCTGATCCTCGCGGTGGTCGTCGTGGCCGTGCTGCTGGCCGTCACGTGGACGGGCCTGGGCACCGCCATCCAGAACGCGATCACGCAGGTCAGCAACGCGATCGGCGCGTAAGCGACCGAACACCTGGAAGAGCCTCCGCCGCACAGCGGAGGCTCTTCCGAATCTCACCCCCATGACGACGACCCGACACATCAGACACTCGAGGCTCAGCAGGGAGGCCGGCCAGAGCATGGTCGAGTTCGCCGTCGTCCTGCCGATCCTCGTCATGCTCTTCCTCGCGATCTGGCAGTGCGGCGTCGCCTTCCACAAGTACATCGTCTTCACGGACGCGGCGCGTATCGGCGCGCGTAAGGCCGCGGTCAGCCGCACCGCTACCGGCGGGCCCTGCCAGGCCGCCAAGACGGCGATCCAGAACACCGTCTCGGCGTCGCAGTGGACGAACGATCTCCAGAGCGGCGCCCGCATCACGTGCACGCCCACCACGCCGGGCGGAGTCGGGACCAGTTACACGATTTCGATCGCCGTTCCATTCACGATCACCGTCTTCTTCAGCCGCAGCGGCACGATGACCGCGAGCGCGACGGAGCGACTCGAGTGAGCGCGCTACGCACACGGCTGCGGCGCGACTCGGGCCAGGCCATGCTGTTCGTCGTCTTCGCGATCCTCGGGCTGGTCGGCATCGTCTCGCTCGTCGTCGACGGCGGCTCGTGGTTCCGGACGCAGCGCCAGGTGCAGACCGCCGCAGATGCGGCTGCGCTGGCCGCGGCGCAGGACCTCCCGATGGACGCGACAGCGAGCGCCACCGCGGTGAACTACGCGCAGCAGAACTTCAGCGGCATCGCTGCACCCACCGTCACGTTCCCAAGTACGTCCCCGTGTGCGCCTCACTCGTGCGTCGACGTGGTTGCCCAGAAGCCGGTTAACGGGATCTTTCTTCCGGCGCTCAACGCAACGGCTCGGGCGCACGCTCGCGCGAAGGTCAGCGTCCCGTCCATGCTGAACAACGTCGCGCCGATCGCCGTCAAGAACACGGCCGCGTGCGCCGTCACGAACCCCGGCTGCTACGGCCAGACCGTGACCGTCAGCTTCGACGAGAGCCAGGTCACCACGAGCACGATCGGGCTGATCAACGTCAAATGCAACTCGGACTCCGAGACCGTCTGCGACGGTGGCCAGACAGGCGGTAGCGAGCTCAAGGACGAGATCGAGTGCACGCCTTGCTGGAACCAGGCCCTGCCGGTGAACAAGTGGTACGGCGTCAAGACGGGCGAGACCGTCGGCCCGGTGCGGCAGGGCCTGCAGGACGCCGCTGACCGGCGCCAGATTCTTTTCTTCCCGGTCTTCGACCAGGTCGGCAACGGCGGCCGCGCCTTCCACATCATCGGCTGGGCGGCCTTCGTGATCGACACGACCGGCGTCGTGTGGACCTCCCAGACCCGGCAGCTCACCGGCCACTTCGTGACCTTCATCGCCACCGACCTCGCCGCCGGCGACCCGGCCGGGGGCGCCACCGACTTCGGCGTGCACGTCATCACGCTCATCCAATGAGAAGCGAAAGGAACCTGCCGTGACGAAATCCCGACTTCGAAACCTCGCGTTGCCGATCGGGCTCGCCGTGCTCGCGGCGGTGCTGGTCGGCATCTACGTCATCAGCTACCGCAACAGCGTCAACCACGGGGCGGGCCTCGAGAAGGTGCTCGTCGCGGCGCGCGACATCCCGACCGGGACGGACGGGGCCTCGGTCGCGGGCGGCGGGTACCTGAAGGCGCAGACCGTGCCCCACCGGGCCGTCGTCGCCGGCGCGATCGTGAGCGCAGCGCCGCTGACGAACCTCGTGGTCGCCGGCACCATCTACAAGGGCCAGCAGGTGACGCTGCGGCAGTTCAAGCCGCTCGCGCAAGCCGGGATCTTCGCCAAGTTCTCCGGCAAGCTGCGAGCGGTACAGATCCCCGGCGATCCGAACCAGCTGCTCGCCGGCACGCTCACCGAGGGCGATCGCGTCGACGTGGTCGCGAACATCAAGTACCACTACGGCTCCTTCGCGCGTGCCACCACGAAGATCGTTCTTCAGAACGTGCCTGTGCTGAAGGCGCCGGACGGCTCGAAGCAGGCGGGCCTGGCCGGCGCGCAATCCGCCTCGGCGATCCTGGCCATGACTGACAAGCAGAGCCAGACCATGCTGTGGGCGCTCAAGAACGCCTCCTGGTACCTGACGCTCCGCCCGACGGCGAGCCCGCGCAACAGCAGGACGAGCCTCGAAACCCTGGAGTCGTTGCTCTTGCGCGGACTGCCCGCGACGAGCCAGACGAAGAAGCAGGTCAGGGGCACGCTCCCGGGGAGCATCGATGGACAGTAACGGCCACAACCGAGGTAGGACCCTGCGCGTGCTCGTGAGCGGGCCTGCGGCCGATCGTGTCGCCGCAGCGCTCGAGCAACAGCCCGCGATCACGCTCGTCAGGCCGACGGGGCTGGAGGCGAGCCCGCTCTCGGCGGATGTCGCGCTCCACGCGCTCGAGTCGTCGGCCGTGCACGGCGACCTGGAGATACCGCGTGCACGGGAGCTCCGCGTCCCGCTCATCCTCGCCGCCTACGGCGAGCCGAACGGGATCGTGGAGGCCGGCCTTGCCGTCGGCGCGGCCGACGTGCTCGTGCTGCCGCAGCCGGCGGAGACGCTGGTGTTCGCGATCCGCAAGGCGGCCGCGGCGGCAGTCGCGGACGGCGAGAAGGGCAAGGTCGCAACGGTGTTCTCGCCCAAGGGCGGCAGCGGCAAGACCGTCCTGGCCACGAACCTCGCCGCCGCGACGGCCCGCTCGGGCGTGGAGACGCTGCTGATCGACCTCGATCTCCAGTTCGGCGACTCCGCACTGACGCTCGCCGTTTCGCCACGCGCGACGATTGCCGACCTTGCGGCCTCTGCGGGCGACATCGACCTGGACAAGCTGAAGGCCTTCGTCAGCACGGACTCGCGAACGGGGCTGGCGCTGCTGCCGGCGCCGAAGCGGCCGGAGGAGTCCGACCTCGTCAACGCGACTCAGCTCGCGGCCATCCTCGAGGTCGCGCGCAGCAGCTTCGGTGCGGTGGTCATCGACACCGGGCCGCTGTTCGACGCGGCCATGCTGGCGGCGCTCGACCACAGCGAGGAGCTGCTCCTCGTCTGCAACCCGGAGGTGACGTCCCTCAAGAACGTCCGCATCGGCCTCGAGACGATCGACCGCCTGGGCTTCCCGCGGGACCGGGTCTCGCTCGTGGCCAATCGAATCGGCGCTGCCGGCGCGGTCGCGGCTGAGGACATCGAGCAGGCGCTCGACACAAAGATCGCCTTCGAGCTGCCGGACGATGCGGCGGTGCCGGCGGCCGTGAACCGCGCGATGCCGGTCGTCATCGCCGACGAGGGAAGCGACTTCGCCCAGGCGGTTGCGCGGCTGGGAGCGGCGGTGTTCGCCGGCTCCCGGGCGGGCGGCGAAGAAGCTCCCCGGCGGCGCTTCGCTTTGAGAGGACGCCGATGAGCTCCGTCGACATGAACGGCTTCGCGCGCAACGACGCGTCGGTGCTCGCCGAGCGTCTCCAGGTCGACCAAGCGCAGGCGCGGGCGCGGGCCAGGGACCCGCACGCCGAGCTGAAGACGCGGATCCACCGGCCCTGCATCGCCAGGCTCGGGGCGGCGTTCCTCAACCTCGAGGGCTCGGACGAGCTCGAGCGCAGGGTCCAGGAAGTCGTGGCGGAGGGGCTGAAGGGCGAGGAGATCCCGCTCAGCCCGAGCGAACGGGCGCTGCTCGAACGGCAGATCGCCGACGACATCCTCGGCTACGGGCCGCTGGAGCCGTTCCTGCACGACACGAGCGTGACCGAGATCATGGTCAACGGCTACGACCAGCTCTACGTGGAGCGCGCCGGAGTCATCGAGGAAACCGAAGCTTCCTTCCTCGACGATGCCCACCTGCTGCGGATCATCGACCGGATCGTCTCCCAGGTGGGCCGCCGGATCGACGAGTCCTCGCCGATGGTCGACGCGCGGCTCCCGGACGGCAGCCGTGTGAACGCGATCATCTCGCCGCTCGCGCTGCGCGGGCCCTCGCTGACGATCCGGAAGTTCGCGCAGGACGCGCTCACGCTCGAGAGTCTCGTCGAGCTCGGGACGATGACGCCGCAGACGGCCGACTTCCTCGCGCAGTGCGTGCGCGGGAAGCTCAACCTGCTCATCTCCGGCGGTACCGGCACCGGCAAGACGACGCTGCTCAACGCGGTCTCGCAGTTCGTCCCGGCCGGCGAGCGCATCGTGACGGTCGAGGACGCGGCGGAGCTCCGGCTCCAGCAGCGCCACGTGGTGCCGCTCGAGTCGCGACCGCCGAACGTCGAGGGCGAAGGCGAGGTGCGCGTCCGCGACCTCGTCCGGAACGCCCTCCGGATGCGTCCCGACCGGATCATCGTCGGCGAGGTTCGCGGCGCGGAGACGCTCGACATGCTCCAGGCGATGAACACCGGCCACGACGGCTCGCTGACCACCATCCACGCCAACTCCGCCCGCGATGCACTGCACCGGCTGGAGATGCTCGTGCTGATGGCGGGAGTCGAGCTCCCGGTGAAGGCGATTCGCGAGCAGATCGCGGGCGGCTTCGACCTGCTCGTGCACATCGCCAGGCTCGTCGACGGCTCGCGCCGGGTCACCCAGATCACGGAGATCACCGGCATGGAGGGCGAGGTCGTGACGCTCCAGGACCTGTTCGTCGCTCCGCCCCGGGAGGGCCTCGGGTGCGAGCCGGGGACGCTCGGGCCGCTCGAGCCGATGGGGCTACGGCCGAACTTCCTGCCGAAGCTCCTCGCAAACGGTGTCGAGCTGGCACCGTCGGCCTGGCTGGGGAACGCTTGAGAACCGCGCTTCGAGCTGCTCTCGTCGCGGCGGCTCTCTGCCTGCCCGCGTCCGCGGCCGCATCTGCACCGGTGCAGATCAGGCACGTCGACCTGAGCGGGTTCCCGCTCCTTCGCGTGACGGCGGTCGTCCCGGCGGGCGCCCGTCCAGCACTCTTCGAGCGGGGAGCTCCCGCGCAGTTCGCGCGCGTCCACCAGCTCGGAGCCGAGGAGGCGATCGTGCTCGCCGTCGACAACTCGAACTCGATGCGCGGTGAGCCCCTTCGCCAGGCGACCCGCGCCGCCTCGGACTTCCTGGCACGACAGCAGCAGGCTGCGGCGACCGGCCTCGTCACCTTTGGGCACGAAGCACTCGACCTGACCCGCGCGAACGAGTCCAGGCAGGAAGTCGACCGGACCTTGGCCGCCCTCGCCCCCGACCCGCAGGGGGGAACGTCGCTCTACGACGCGGTCGGACTGTCGGCCTCGCGGCTGCAGCGGATGTCCGACGGCATGCGGATCCTCGTGCTCCTTACCGACGGACGCGACCTGGGCTCTCGGAGCTCGCTTTCGGGGGCGATCGCAGCGGCACGACGGGCGAACGTCGTCGTCTATTCGATTGCCGCGGGCTCCAAGGCCGACAAGCGGCCACTCGCGGCGCTCGCCTCTGCAACCGGCGGCAAGGTGTTCGACGCTGCCGACGTCGGGAGCCTCGGCTCGACCTACCGCGCACTGAGCCAGGAGCTCGATCGCACGTGGCAGATTTCCTACCTGACCCAGGCGCGGCCGGGTGATCGGCTCGTGCTGAGCGTTCGCGCGGGCGGTCGGCGCGGCGCGATGCCTCTGAAGATCCCCGGAAGCAAGTACGGCCCCACGAAGTCGGCCTCGATCGCGCGCAGCGGGACAACTGCGGCCTTCGTCGTCCTGCTCGTCGCCCTGCTGCTCTCGTGCGCGGGCGTCGCCGCACACCGCCGGCTTCGGAAGTCGGAGATCGGCCGGCTGGTCGACAAGCACGTGAAAGGCGGCGAGCGACGCGAGGAGGACGAGGCCCGCGGGGGTCGATTCGACGCACTGCTCGCCTGGACCGAGCGCTCTCTGGACGAGCTTCCCGGCTCTGGCCGCCTGGCGGAGGCGGTCGAGCGTTCCGGGCTAGGGCTGCGCGTCGGCCACCTGCCGTACCTGGCAGGACTGTCCGCGCTCGTCTTCGGCGTCGGCGCCACTGCGATCGGCGCCGGCCCTCTGCTCGCCGTCCTCTTGATGCTGGCCGGTCTCGGGGTGCCGCTCCTGGCCCTGCGGATCGCAGCCGCGCAGCGGAGGAAGGCATTCGACCGGCAGCTGCCCGACGTGTTGTCGACCATCGCCTCGACGCTCCGCGCCGGCCACGGGCTTCGCCCCGCGATCCGGGCGATCGCGGACGACGGCAGTCCGCCCGCCTCGGAGGAGTTCAGCCGCGTCCTCGGCGAGGAACGCCTCGGTCGACCGCTCGACGAGGCTCTGACCGGGATGTGCGAGCGGATCGGCTCACCGGACCTCGAGTACGTCGCGACCGCGGTCAACGTCCAGTCGCAGGTCGGCGGCTCGCTGGCGGGGCTCTTCGACACGCTCTCGGACACGGTGCGCGAGCGCCAGCGGCACGCCCGCAAGGTCAAGGCGCTGACCTCGATGGGCCGGATGTCCGCGGCGATTCTGATCTCCCTGCCATTCGGCCTCACGCTGATCATGAGCGTCATCAACCCGTCGTACATGGCTCCGCTGTTCACGACGTCGGTCGGGCACGTTCTCATCGGCTTCTGCCTCGTGTCGATGACGATCGGCTCCCTGATCCTCAAGCGGATCGTCTCGGTGGGGTACTAGGCGATGATCCTGATCCTGCTGGCCGGCATTGGCTGCTTCGCGCTCTGCGGATACCAGCTCACCCGCGCGCGGCTAGCCGCTGAGCGGGACCGCCGCGCGGCGCTCGAGACGGTTCGCTCTGCCGCGGGCGGGCGGGCGGAGACCGCGCGCACCAGCGCGACCGCCGCCTTGCTCGAGCGCGTGCTGCCGCTGCTGGCGTCGGTTCACGCCAAGCTTTGGCGGAAAGACTCGCCCGAGGCCATCGACGCCCAGCTGCGGCGCGCGGGGGTCTCGAGCCGCCTCACGGCGGAGATGTTCATGGCCGGCCGGGTGGCCCTGACGGCACTCGGCCTGCTCGCAGGCCTGACGCTCGCGCACGGGGCGGGCCGGTTCCTCCTGGCGATCTCGTTCGGTGCCGCCGGCATCTATGTGCCGAGGTTCCTGGTAAGCAAGGCCGCGGCGCGGCGCAGTCAGAGGGTCGATGCCGACCTGCCGCACTTCGTCGACCAGCTGGCGATCGCCGTCGAGGCGGGAATGGGCTTCGACGCCGCGCTGAGCTACCTGCTCGAGGCCAGCGAGGGCCCACTCGCGGACGAGATGAGGCGGGTGTTGACCGAGCTGCGGGTCGGCGAGGGGCGGCGAACGGCAATGCGGAGCCTCGCGGAGCGCGTCGGGAGCGACAGCGTCACGGCGTTCGCGAACGCGGTGATCGCGTCCGACCAGCTGGGCGCGCCGCTCGGCGGCATCCTGCACTCGCAGGCGGCCGACCTCAGACATCGCCGACAGATGCACGCGGAGGAGCGCGCCCAGAAGGCGCCGGTGAAGATGCTCCTGCCGATGGCGATCTTCTTCCTGCCGGTGATCTTCGTGATCATCCTCGCGCCGGCCTTCCTCGGCTCGCACGGGCTCCTCTGACGTCGAGCGTCAGGCCTCAGCGCAAGAGGTCGATCGAGAGGCGGGTGACCCACCCTCCGCTGAGGAATGCGTAGACGAACAGCGGCAGAGCCACGCCGAACGCGCAGAGGAACCGCGTAGCGGGCAGGCCACTGGCCTTGATCACGTCCAACGGAACAGACACGAACTGCAGGAGGGCCATCGCGACGACCACGTGGGCAATCGCCCACAAGAGCGTGCGAGGCCCGAAGTTCGAGTACCGCGCCAGGATCCAGAGGGCGAGTGCGGCCGAGCCGCCGACCATCGCGAGGACAAATGCGTGGACGCTCACGTGCGCACCATGCTCTCACATCGGCGCGACGCCGCCGCCGCTGAAGCGCTAGCCGAGCACTCGCGGTCGCGAGCTGCGACGCGCGTAAGAGCGAAACTCGCGCTCGAACTCCGGCCACCAGGGCGGTCCTTCGGGATCGGTGTCCCGGCGCAGGTCGTCCCCGTCATCGTTCCGCAGGACCAGCAGCGCTCCGGCTGCGAACGCCGCTACGCCGGTGACGAAGGCCGTTTCGGCGAGCGCGGGTGGCAGCGGCATGAAGACCTGAACGGCGACGGCCAGTGGCAGCGGAAGCGCGATCAGGAGCCAGCCGATCCTCCGCCGCAGCCGAGATGACGCGCCGCGGGTCGACCGTCCGGCGCCGACCGCGATCGTCGCCACGAGCGCAGCGCCGAGCACCAAATCCATGAGAAGAATCGGCACCAACTCAGGACCTTATGCCATACAGGTCAAGCCGTTTGCCCGTGCAGGCGCCGCGGCCGAGGTTCATACGCTGCGTGGGATGTGTGGACGCGCCGCAAGCGTGCTCTCACGAGCCCTGCTCGTAACCCTGTTTGCCGCGTTCGCCTGGGCCAACTTCGCACGCTGGCGATCCACGGGCGAGCCTTCCGGCCTCGGAACGATGCTGCTCGAGGGATGGGTCGCTGCGCTGTTCCTCGTCCGGCGGCCGACGAACGAGGTGAGCTCGAGGCGGTTGGCATGGGTGGCAGCGCCGATCGGAAGCTTCGCGATGCTCCTCGCGCGCCCCTCGCCGGGCGGCCTACCGCAGCTGCCCTGCGAGGCGCTGCAGCTCGTCGGCGTAGCCATCGCACTGCTGAGTCTTGGCACCCTCGGCCGGTCGTTCGGCCTGGTTGCCGCCAACCGAGGAGTGAAGACGCGCGGCCCGTACGGGTTCGTCCGCCACCCTGCCTACACGGGCTACCTGATCGCCTACCTGGCGTACACCGCCGAGAATCCGTCCCTGCGCAACGCTGCGCTGCTCGTGCTGAGCACCGCGTTCCAGCTTGTCCGGATCCGAGAGGAGGAGCGGCTTCTCTCGGTCGACGAGCGGTACCGGGCATACACGCGTCACGTTCGCTTCCGGCTGGTTCCGTACGTGTACTGAATCGCTGTCGGTCAGTCGGGGTTGCCCGAGGTGTTCCGCCCGAGGGTGAAGACCGTCCGCGCGACTCTGACGCCGAAGCGGCCAGGGGCGAGCGCGAAGTCGAACGCGCGGTTCACGACCACCCCGCCCGGAACTCTCTCCTCGATCACGTCGGTGATCTCGTCGGCCGCCTCGACCACTTCGTCGGTCGCCTCGACCATGCCCTCGCCGACGTCCACCATTCCGCCCGCGATCGGGAGGATCGCCTCGGCGATACGGTCCTGAGCCGCTTGCGCGACCGCCTCCGAGAGCCGGTCCAGCCTCTGGCGGAGCGCCCGCTCGGCCTCCTCGACCGCCGCTCTCCGTTGGGCCACGGTCTCGCCACCGCCGGTAGTGCGCAGCCAGCTCCGCAGCGCTTCGCGCTCGCTGCGCAGCCAGAGCGCGGCGACGACGACGCCGAGCGCGAGCCAAACAGCCGCGAGGACGAGCGGAGCGCGCCAACCGGGCAACGGTGACGAGAGCGCGCTCGCGGCCGCCCAGTTGCCGAACACGAAGGCGGTGAGCACGGCGAGCAGGCAGAGGCCGGCCGAGGCGAGCGCGCGAGCCGTCCGCCGCAGCTCTCGGGCCTGTTCGGTGAGCTCGAGCTGGACACGGCGAAACGCGAGCGCGGCGGCATCGCGGCCGACCTCCTCGGCAAGCTCCGAGACCGATTCGCGCTCGACGCTCTCGCCCGGGCTAGCCACCGGCTTCCTTCACGTGCACGCCCTGCTGGCGGGTCTTCTCGATCACCCACGAGGCGAGACGCTTCACGGCCTTCTCCCGATCTCCCGTGAGGGACTCTTCCCCTCACCGAGAACCCTAACCCGACGGCCGCACGACCGAGTACCTGGCGCTGGCGAAGTCGCCGTTTCGCCCGAGCTCCTCGAGGCGGAGCTCGATCCGGCGAGGGAGCAACGGCGCGCCGCCGCCCAGCATCACTGGCGCGTACTGCACGATCACCTCGTCTAGCAGGCCCGCGTCGTCGAACTGGCCGACGAGGTCGCCACCGCCGACGATCCAGACGTTACGGCCGCCAGCGGCCCGAACCATCTCCTCGTGGACCGGCGCCACGTCGCCGCTCGTGAACGTGATCGCGGCTTCGGGAACGACCGGCAGCTCCCGGTGCGTGAACACCCAAGACGGGATCTCGTAGGGCCACTTCCACTCCGCCGGGTCCTTGCCCGCGAACTCGTGATCGAGGATCCACTCGTACGTCGTCGCGCCCATGGCCAGGGCGCCGACGTCGACGATGAAGTCCTCGTAGCTCAGCGGGCCGTGCTCCTCACGCTTGCGGGTGAACAGCCAGTCCAGCGAGTTGTTCTCGTCCGCGATGAAGCCGTCGAGGCTTGTCGCCGTGTAGTACTGCGTGAGCGCCACGAGGTAATTCTTCCTTCGATGAGCGGTTACGTTCACGGTTACGGCACGCCCGAGCAGGAGCGGCTGGTGCAGCAGGCTGAGCACTGGCGGCACCGACTGATCCGCGACGGCACGGAGCTCGAGCCCGGGACGCGCCTGCTCGAGGTCGGCTGCGGTGCGGGCGCGGTGCTGGCGGTGCTCGGGCAGGAGTTCCCCGGCATTCGCCTTACCGGCGTCGACATCGAGCCCAGGCAGCTCGAGTTCGCACGCGGGCATCTCGAGCGGGCCGGAGTCGAGGCGACGTTGCTGGAGGCCGACGCGCTCGCGCTCCCGTTCGACGACGAGTCGTTCGACCACGTCTGGATGATGTGGTTCCTGGAGCACATCGCCGATCCGCCGGCGGTGCTGCGCGAGGCGCGGCGCGTGCTCGTCCCGGGCGGCGTTATCACGGCGATCGAGGTCGACTACTCGACCTGTCGCGCGGAGCCGTCGACGCCTGCGCTCGAGGCGTTGTTCAGCGCAATGGTTCGGGGCATGGCGGCTTCCGGGTGGAGCGACGCCGGCACACGCCTACCCGGCTGGCTCCGGGAGGGGGGCTTCGGCGAGGTCGAAGAGGGCGAGCGCCCGATGTGGTGGCAGGGCGCCGATCTTGCCGTCCAGGCGTCCTACGCCGCCGACGTGATCGAAAGCGCCCTCGGCACGCTGGCGCGGCTCCCCGGCGCCTCGGAGCACGAACTACGCGAGGGCCTTGCCGATCTGCGCGGCCTTCCCGGGCGCCCTGGCGGAGGCCTCGGCTGGGTCATGCACAAGTCGACGGCGGTGCGCTAGCCCTCGGCCACGGCGAGCGTCGCGAGGATCGCCCCGGTGCCGGCGACTTGACTCTCGACCAGGCGCAACGGCCTGAGCGCGCCGTCGTCCGGGAAGAAGCGCTTGCCCCCGCCCAGGCTGACGGGATCGATCATCAGCCGGAACTCGTCGACGAGGCCGTGCTCGATCAGCGACTGCACCAGCTGCGTGCTGCCGATCACGTGCAGGTCGCCACCGTCCTGCTGCTTCAGGGTGGCCACAGCCTCGGCGAGATCACTCCGGAGCAGCGTCGAGTTCTCCCACTCGAGCGGCTCGCTCAGGGTCCTCGACGCCACGTGCTTCGGCTTCGCGTTCAAGGGCTCGGCGATGACCTGCTCCTCCTCGGGCGCGTTCGGCCAATACGAGGCGAAGATCTCGTAGGTGCGCCGCCCGAGCAGGAACGCGCCCGCCTCGACGATGCTGCGGAGAACCCACTGCTGCGACGGCTCGTCCTCCATGTACTGCATGTGCCAGCCACCGTGGACGAAGCCGCCGTCCGTGTCCTCCTCGGCGCCGCCCGGCGCCTGCGCGACGCCGTCGAGGCTCATGAACTCGTTGACGATCACTTTGCGCATTCAAGCCTCCTTCTGCTCGTTCCAGAGCTCAGACGCACTCGCCCGGCGGAAGTCATCGGGCGGCAGCTACCTCGGGCCGATGAGGCCGTTCGCCAGCGCATAGTTCACGAGCTGCGCCCGCGTGTCGAAGTGGAGCTTTCGCATGATGCTCGCGCGGTGCATCTCGGTCGTGCGGGTCGAGATGTAGAGCTCGTTCGCGATCTCCTGGTTGGTGTGCCCGAGCGCCACGAGCCGCAGGACCTCCAGCTCGCGCGGTGAGAGCGGTCCCGGCCGTGGCGCTCCCGCGCGCGCCATGCTCGCACCCACCTCGGGATGGACGTACGGCGACCCGGCCGCGACGGCGTGGACCGCGGTCACGAGGTCGACCTCGCTCGCGCGCTTGATCGAGTAGCCGGTGGCGCCCGCGGCCAGCGCCCTCTCGACTATTCCCGGCTCGGCGCTCGACGAGAGCATCAGCACGCGGCTCTCGGGCGAGACCGCGAGCAGGTCCGGGATCAGCTCGACTCCGCCTTTGCCCGGCAGGAGGACGTCGAGCACGATCACGTCGGGCTTGTGCGCCCGCGCGAGCGCCAGCGCGCGGTCCTCGGTGCCGGCCTCGCCGACCACCTCGATGCCTTCCGCCTGGTCGAGCACGAGCCGGATGCCCGCGCGGACGACGGCGTGATCGTCCACGAGCACCACGCGCGTGTCCATGGCGAACACGCTAGACCGGCCGCACGGCCGGAGCAATAATCGCTCCCTGACGACCGGCTCGCCCCGCCCGACAGCCGTCGGCGACGAAGCTCCGCTGCGCATCGCCGAGCAGACCGCGGACGGCCTCTACATCGTCGACCCCGACGGGAACTTCGCCTTCGTTAACCCGGCCGCGATCGAGCTCTTCGGCTACGACGACGAGTCGGAGCTGATCGGCCTGAACAGCCACGCGACGACGCACTATCGCCGCCCCGACGGCTCGCCCTACCCCGCCGAGGAATGTCCGCTGCTCAGGCCGCGCACCACCGGAGAGAGCGTCCGCGTGGACGACGACTGGTTCTTCCGCCGCGACGGCTCGATGATCCCGGTCGCCTACTCGTCGGCGCCGTTCCCGACGGAGTCCGGTACCGGCGCCGTCGTCGCGATCCGCGACATGACGGAGCTGCGCCGCACGCAGGACGAGCTGCGCCTGCTGCAGGCCGCGACGATGGTGATCAGCTCCGCGGAGGACTTCGAGACCGCCGTCGCCCGCGTGATCCGCGAGGTCTGCGTGGAGTCGGGCTGGGTCGCGGGCGAGATGTGGGTCCCGGACGCCGACGGCGCACGGCTCGAGCTCGCGCCCGGATGGTGGGCGGCCTCGCCGGAGATGGAAGCCTTCTTCGTCGAAGCCAGCGCGCCCCAAACCATGGCTCCCGGGGAGGGTCTCCCCGGGATGGTTTGGCAAGAGAAGCTTCCGCACTGGATCGACGTAGCGACGACGAAGCGCGAGGGGCCGAGGATCGACACCGCGCGGCGCGTGGGCTTCGCGGCAGGGGTGGCGGTACCGGTCCTCGCGGAGGGGGAGGTCGTTGCCGTGGTCGGGTTCTTCGCCGACCACCGCCGCACCGAGGACGAGCGCTGGACGAACGTCCTCTCGGCGATCGCCGCCCAGCTCGGCCCGGTGCTGCTGCGCAAGCGCGCCGAGGACGAGCTCGCGCGGCAGGCGGTCGAGCTCGCGCGGTCGAACGCCGAGCTCCGCCTCTTCGCGGAGCTCGCCGCGCACGAGCTGCAGCAGCCGCTGCACGCGGTGGTGCACACGCTCGCTCGTGCAGTGCAGGGTGACGAGGCGCCGCTCGACGCGGCGCTCTCCTCCGCCCGCCGCCTGCAGGACTCGATCGACGGCCTGCTCCGCTACGCCTCGGTCGCCGAGCCCCAGACTCGGCCGCTCAGCGCTGACGAGATCGTCGGCCAGGCCGTGGCCGACCTGTCGGTCGAGCTCGCAGAGGCGGGCGCGGAGGTCCTTCGCAAACCGCTGCCGGAGGTAGAGGCCGACGCGGCGCAGTTACGCGCCGTGTTCCACAACCTGCTCGCGAACGCGATCCGCTACCGCTCCGCCGAGCCGCTGCGGATCGAGATCGGGTCGGCCGAAGGAGCGCTGTACGTCCGCGACAACGGCCGCGGCATCGACCCGCAGGACCAGCGACGCGTCTTCGAGCTCTTTCGCCGCGGCGCGTCGGCCGGCGACGTCGACGGCCTCGGGATCGGTCTCGCGCTCTCGCGCCGGATCGTCGAGGCACACGGCGGGCGCCTCTGGCTCGAGTCCGCCGCGGGCCGGGGCACGACGTTCTTCTTCACCGTGCCGCCGGCCGCCTGACACGAGCTTCGGTTTTCCCGCAACACGCCCGTGTTTCCCCTCGTAGCCGCTCGGGCTGTCCGCGCGCACGATCGGAGCCGACCGCACAGAGAAAGGAGACTCTGATGAACTCGACGCATGGACATCACGAAGTCGGGATCGCCGCACGGCTCGGACGCTGGAGCTCCGAGCACCGCGCGAGGGCGATCCTCGCCTGGCTCGCGCTGGTGCTCGTCGCCCTGGCGGCGGCGAGCGGCGGCTCGAAGGTCCTGTCGGCATCCGGCGAGTCGACGGGAGACTCGGCGAAGGCAGAGCGCCTGCTCGAGCGCGGTGGCTTCGAGCAGCCGGCCGCGGAGCAGGTGCTTCTTCAGGTGCGCGGCGGCGAAAGCATCCGCACGGCGACCGGTCACCGGGCGGCGCGCGCGGTAGCCGCGGCTGTCGCCGCCACAAACCGCGTCCAGGACGTTCGCAACCCGTTCGCGGCCGGCAACGGCGGCCAGATCAGCCGTGACGGACGCTCCGCCGTCGTGCTCTTCTCGATGAAGGGCAAGGCCGATACCGCGCACAAGCGGGTCCAGCCGGTCGTCGACGCGGTCCAGCGAGTCGTGAAGGCGAACCCGCAACTCCGCATCGAGCAGTTCGGCGAGGCGTCCGCAGGCAAGGCGCTCGACGACACGATCGGCAAGGACTTCAGGCGAGCCGAGGGCATCTCGGTGCCGCTGACGCTCGTGATCCTGTGGCTCGCGTTCGCGGCCCTTGTCGCGGCGCTGCTGCCGGTTGTGCTCGCGTTGAGCGCGATCATGATCGCGACCGGCCTCGTCGCGCTGACGAGCCACGCGATTCCGATCGACGGCAACGCCCACTCCCTGATCCTGCTGATCGGGCTGGCGGTCGGGGTCGACTACTCCCTGTTCATCTTCCGCCGGGCCCGCGAAGAGCGCGCGGGCGGAAAGTCGAACCGGGACGCTGTCGCAGCGGCGGCCGCGACCTCGGGCAAGGCGGTGCTCACCTCCGGCCTGACCGTCGTCGTGGCCGTCGCCGCGATGTTCCTGACCGGGCTCGGGACCTTCATGGGCATGGCCGAGGCGACGGCAATCGTCGTCGCGGTGGCGATGCTCGGCTCGCTGACCGTCCTGCCCGCGCTGCTGTCGAAGCTCGGCGATCACGTCGACCGGGGGCGGATCCCGTTCCTCGGCCGCCGGCTCGAGCGTCGCCGTTCTGGCGGCGAGAGCCGCGTGTGGGCTGCGATCGTGAAGCCGGCGCTAGCGCATCCGCTGGCCACCGTCGTGGTCGCGGTGGCGTTCCTGGGCCTGCTCGCAGCACCGGCGGTCCATCTGAAGACCGCCTCGCCCGGTGTGACCGACCTGCCGCGCAACCTCCCGGTGATCAAGACCTACAACCGGATCCGGCATGCGTTCGGCGGCAACCCCGTTCCGGCGCAGATCGTGGTCTCTTCACCGAACGTCGACTCCGCTCCGGTCACGTCCGCGATCGCGAAGCTGAAGCGCGAGGCACTGGCCTCCGGCCGGATGCACGAGCCGATCACGGTCGACGTGAACCGCGGGGACACCCTCGCCCGGATCGACATCCCGCTCGCCGGAAACGGCACGAATGCTGCTTCCGAGAACGCACTTCGGCTGCTGCGCGGGTCGATCGTGCCGAAGACCGTCGGCGCGGTCGGGACCGCGTACGTGACCGGCCCGACGGCGAAGTCGATCGACTTCAACGACCGCCTGAGCTCACGCACGCCGTACGTGTTCGCATTCGTGCTCGGGCTCGCCTTCCTGCTCCTGCTCTGGAACTTCCGCTCGCTGGTGATCCCGGCGACGGCGATCGCGATGAACCTGCTGTCGGTCGGCGCGGCCTACGGCGTCCTCGTGTCGGTCTTCCAGGGCGGCTGGGGAATCGTCCACGTCAACGGCGTGCAGCATGGGCCGATCGCCGCGTTCCTCCCGCTCTTCCTGTTCGTGATCCTCTTCGGCCTCTCGATGGACTACCACGTGTTCATTCTCAGCCGGATCCGCGAGGGTCACGACCAGGGGCTGAACACGCGCGAGGCGATCCGCAGCGGGATCACGCACTCGGCGGGCGTGATCACGAGCGCGGCGATCGTCATGGTCGCCGTGTTCTCGACGTTCGCCACCCTCTCGGTGGCCTCGATGAAGCAGCTGGGCGTCGGACTGGCAGTGGCGATCTTCCTCGACGCGACGATCGTTCGCGGCCTGCTCGTGCCTGCGGTGATGACGCTCCTCGGCGAGCGGAACTGGTACCTCCCGCGCTGGCTCGACCGGCTGATCTCACGGCGTGCCGCGGAGCCGCAGCCGGTTCCGGTGCCGGTACCGCACGGGAAGTAGCCCGCCTACGTCGTTACGCGGCCCGCCCATTCCGGGCGGGCCGCGAGCGTCCGCCCGCTCGACCCGAGCGACCTGCAGGCGTCGGCGACGCGCGCAGCCATGGACGCTTCGGCGGCGCGGCTCCACGAACGCGGGTCGTAGGCCACCTTGTCGCCGAAGCCACCGTCGGTCTGGAGGACGCCGTCGTAGTTCCGGAACACGTGGTCGGCCACCGCCCGCGTGTACGCGTACTGGAGATCGGTGTCCAGGTTCAGCTTGACGACGCCGTACGAGATCGCCTCCGCGATCTGCTCCGGGGTCGAGCCGCTGCCGCCATGGAACACGAAGTCGAAGGCCGCGGCCGCGCCGAACCGCTCGACGGCCGCGTCGCGGAGCCCGCGCAGGATCTCGGGCCTGAGCTTGGCGTTCACCGCCGCGTAAACGCCGTGCACGTTCCCGAAGGTGGCGGCGAGGAGATAGCGCCCGCGCTCGCCGCTGCCGAGGCGCTCGACCACGGCGATCGCGTCGGTGGGCGTACTGTAGAGCCGGTCGTCGGCGACGCCGCGAGCGTCGAGCCCGTCCTCCTCCCCGCCCACGACACCGATCTCGAGCTCGAGGAGGACATGCGCGCTCACGCAGTCCTCGAGCAGCTCGGCGCCGAGCCGCAGGTTCTCGTCGAGGGGCAGGGACGAGCCGTCGAACATGTGCGAGTGGTACAGGGGCGGCTCGCCGCCCTGCGCACGCGCCAGGGACGCGGCGAGCAGGGGCCGGAGGAAGGCCTCGACCTTCTCCGGCGGGCAGTGGTCGGTGTGCAGCGCGATCAGGACCGGGTATCCGTCCGCCACGCTGCTTGCGAAGGTGGACAGGGCCCTCGCACCCGCCACGGCATCCTTCGCCGCCCCGGACGCGAACTCGGCGCCCGACGGGGTCAGCTGGACGATCCCGTCGGACCGCGCCTCGGCGAAGCCCGCAAGTGCCGCGTTGAGCGTGCTTGAGGAGCTGACGTTGACGGCCGGATACGCGTAGGAGTCGCGCTTCGCCGCGTCGAGCATCTCCTCGTACTGCTCCGGTGTGGCAAGAGGCACCCGCACCTCCCGGGCCGCGCCCTCGGTCTTCGAAGCAGTCTACGTCTAGTGCCTCCCGGGCTTCCTCAGCTGCACGACCTGGTAGGCGGCGGTGTCGGGGTCCGGGATGCCGAAACGGGCGTTCACCGCGTAGAGGCGCTTGCCGAGGTCGTCGATCGTCGTCGGCACCGAGAAGTCCGAATCGCTCAGGCGCGTGACCACGCGTCCGGATGCGAAGCCCGGCCTCAGGGCGATCACGGCGACGAGGTTGAGGCGGTTTTGAACCACGTACAGCGTCTTCCCCGCGAGCAGGATGCCGTCGCCGTTCGGAACGCTCTCGCCTCCGAGCGCGATCAGCGTCGCAACGCCGTTGGCAGGGTTGATCCGGTACAGACGGCCGTTGACGGTCTGGACCGCGACGAGCGTCTTGCCGCTCGGCGTCGCGTCGATCCCGTTGAGGTTGGTGGCGCCGTCGACGTGGCTGTAGTCACCGCCGAGCGCGATCGTCCGGGCGTCGCCGAGCCCGCCTCGCGGCCCGATCGGGATCCGGTAGAGCACGGCGCGCTGCGAGTCGGTGAAGTACGCCGCCTTGGGCGTGACGACGACGTCGTTGATGAAGGTCGCGGGCGGCGAGCCCAGGCTGTACATCCGGATCAATGCTCCGGTCCTCGCGTTGTAGACGTAGGCGTTCCCCGTTCCCGCACCGGCGACGAAGAGCCTGTTGCGCCGGTCGAGCTCGATCCCGGTCGCGGCCTTTCCTGCCTCTCCGGGGATGAACACCGCGCCGCTGCCGGTGCGCAGGTTGCCGCGGAAGATCGCGCCGTTCGCGACGGAGCCGACGTAGAAGGTCGTCCCCCGGCCGACCTCGATCCCTTCGGGCCGGAAGCCCGTCGGGAGCTGGATCACCTGCGGAAACGGCCTCGGCTTCTTTCCAGACGAAGCCGGTGAGCCGGCGACAAGGACGCCGGCGACAGCGCCGAGCACTGCAAGCGTCGTGAGGATGCGAAGCATGTGTAACCCCGCTCTGGTTCGAGTCCTCTTCCTCACTACGTACTCACCCGCCGCGCGGTTCGCGATGGGAGACTGACGGGCGTGGCGCAGAGCCCATCGCAGTACGACGCCATCGTCGTCGGCGCCGGCCACAACGGCCTGGTGACGGCGTGCTATCTCGCGCGCGCCGGCTTGCGCACGCTTGTGCTCGAGCGCCGCCACGTCGTCGGCGGGGCCTGCGTCACCGAGGAGACGTTCCCGGGCTTCAAGGTCTCCACCGCCGCCTACGTGAACAGCCTCTTTCACACGTCGATCGTCCGCGACCTGAACCTCGGAGCGTACGGCTACGAGGTGCTCGCGCGCGACCCCTCGTCGTTCACGCCGTTTCCGGACGGGCGCTCGCTGCTGATGGGCCCGGACGCGGAGTTGACCCGCAGCGAGATTGCGAAGTTCAGCGCGCGCGACGCCGAGCGCTACCCGGAGTACGAGGCGATGCTCGAGCGGGTCGCGGCGCTCGTCGAGCCGACCCTCACGATGGCACCGCCGGACCTCCTGGAGCCGCGGCTCGGCGATCTCCGCACGATGGTCACGCTGGCCCGGTCGTTTCGCCGCCTGCGCGACGGGGCCGGCGAGGCGGTGGAGATCCTCACCGGCGCGGCGCGGCCGATCCTCGACCGCTGGTTCGAGTCGGAGGAGCTGAAGGGGACGCTGGCGACCGACGCGATCATCGGCGCGATGGCGAGCCCGTCGATGCCGGGCACCGCGTACGTGCTCTTCCACCACGTGATGGGCGAGGCGGGCGGCAAGCGCGGCGTTTGGGGCTACATGCGGGGCGGGATGGGCGGCCTGACGCAGGCGCTCGCCGTGGCCGCCCGCGACCTCGGCGCCGACCTCCGCTGCGAGGCCGAGGTCGCGCGGATCCTGGTGCGCGACGGGCGGACCGTGGGCGTGGCGCTCGAGAGCGGCGACGAGTTCCACGCGCCGGTCGTCGCCAGCAACGCCGATGCCCACGTCACCTTCCTGCGCCTGCTCGACCGGAACGCGCTGCCCGAGGCGTTCGCGGCCGACGTGGAGCGGATCAGCTACGCGAGCGCTTCGCTGAAGATCAACGTCACGCTCGGCGAGCTGCCGAGCTTCCGGGCCGCGCCCGGGACGGAGCCGGGCCCGCAGCACCGCTGCACCATCCACGTCTGCCCCGACCAGGACTACATCGAGCGCGCTTTCGACGACGCGAAGTACGGCCGTCCCTCCGCCGAGCCGGTGCTGGAGTGCGTGATCCCCTCCGTCGTCGACTCGACGGTCGCGCCGGCGGGCAAGCACCTGATGTCGATGTTCGTGCAGTACGCGCCGTACGACCTGCGGGACGGTTCCTGGGACGACCACCGCGAGGCCTTCGCCGACCGCTGCTTCGACCTGCTCGACGAATACGCGCCGAACTTCAAGAGCTCGGTGATCGACCGCCAGGTGCTGGCGCCGCCGGACCTCGAGCGCATCTTCAACCTCACCGGCGGCAACATCTTCCAGGGCGCGATGACGCCCGGGCAGCTGTTCGCGTTCCGTCCCGTGCCCGGCTGGGCGCGGTACCGGACGCCGGTGCGCGGCCTCTACCTGTGCGGCAGCGCCGCCCACCCCGGCGGCGGCGTGATGGGCACGCCCGGTCTCAACGCCGCCCGCGAGATCCTCCGGCGCCGCCGTCTGCGCGCACGCCGGCGCAGGTAGCGGATCCCTTTTCTCAGCGCCGGGGGAGGTACTTTTGACGCGTGACCGGTCTCGTCGACGATGCGCGCCAGGCCGTTGGACGCCATTCCTGGCGCGAGGCATACGACGCCTACTCGGGCTCGGACGAGCGCGACCTGACGCCTGAGGACCTGGAGCGCTTTGCAGACGCGGCGTGGTGGACGGGGAGGCTCGAGCAGGCGATCGCCCTGCGCGAGCGCTCGTACGCCGGCTTCTCGGCCGCAGGCGAGCAGCTCGGCGCGGCCCGCCTCGCGCTGACGCTCTCCTGGGATCACATGAACCGCGCCGCCTTCGCCGTCTCGCGCGGCTGGTTCTCGAATGCGGAGCGGCTGCTCGACGGGCTGCCCGAGGCTGCGGAGCATGGATACCTCGCCCTCTCGCGGGGGATCACGGCGCTCCTGGCGGAGGGAGACATCGAAAAAGCCCTTCCGGAGCTCGAGCGTGCCCACGACATCGCGCGGCGCGCAGGCGACCGCGACACTCAGGTTTTGGCCCTCGTTGGCAAGGGCCGAGCGTTCGTGCAAAGCGGCGAGGTCGAGAAGGGGCTCTCGATCCTCGACGAGGCGAGCACATCCGCTGTTTCGGGAGAGCTGCGGCCCTTCGCGACCGGACTCGTCTACTGCGTGACGATCACGTCGTGCCAGGACGTGGGCGATTACCGTCGCGCGGTCGAGTGGACCGAGGCCGCCAGCCGGTGGTGCGAGCAAGAAGACATGAACGGCTTCCCCGGTGCCTGCCGCATTCACCGCGCCGAGATCATGCGCCTGCGAGGCGATTGGCCCCAGGCGGAAAAGACGGCACTCGCGGCCTGCGAAGAGCTCCGAGAGTTCGACCGCTTCGTCACGGCGGGGGGTTACTACGAGATCGGCGAGATCCGTCGCCGTCGAGGAGATTTCGCCGCCGCCGACGAGGCGTTTCGCACCGCGAACGAGCTCGGGCGTTCACCCCAACCCGGCCTGGCACTACTCCACCTCGCCGAAGGCAAGGTGGAGAGCGCGGTGGCCGGGATCAACCGTGCGCTTGCAGAGGTTCACGAGCCTCTCGCGCGTATTCGGGTCCTGCCCGCCGTGGTTGAGATTGCCATCGCGGCCGCCGATCTCGACCTCGCGCGTTCGGCCGCCGAGGAGTTCCAGCAGATCGTCGACTCCTACAAGATCGGCGACCGCCCCGCTCCGGCGTTCGACGCCGCCACCGCCTTCACCCGCGGGCAGGTCAAGTTGGCCGAGAGGGAGTGGGACGGCGCTTGCGATGACCTACGGCGCGCGCGGGACGAGTGGCAGCGGGTCGGAGCTCCGTACGAGACGGCACATGCGCGGCTCCTCCTTGGCATCGCGTTTCGGAACCAGGGCGACGAGAGCGGCGCGACGTTGGAGCTGCAGGCAGCGCTGGCGACCTTCGAGCGGCTCGGAGCGAGGCTCGACGAGGAGCGCGTCAAGGAGCTCCTGGGCCGGGTCGAAACGCGCCGAACGTTTCTCTTCACGGACATCGTCGATTCGACGAGGCTGCTCGAGACGCTGGGTGACGAGAGATGGAGCAAGCTGCTCGCTCGGCACGACGAGCTCGTTCGCACGCAGATCCTCGAGTGCGGCGGGGACGTCATCAAGCAGACGGGTGACGGCTTCTTCGCCTCGTTCGACGATCCCGGGGCGGCAATCGACGGGGCCGTGGCGATCCAGCGGGCCCTCCAGTCAGAGGTGTTCGCCCCGGACGTCAGAATCGGCGCGCACGCCGGAAGCGCGTTCAAGACGGGGGCGAACTTCACGGACT
>JBKPFI010000328.1:0-6031 GCA_046728775.1 Actinomycetota bacterium
TTCGCGACCGCGAGCTTGCCCTTCAGCTCGTCGGGCGCACCGACCTCGTCGAGCCGCCGGTCGGCCTCCGTGTCGACGCGCGAGACGAAGAAGCTCGCGACCGAGGCCACGCGGGTCGGGTCGCCGTCGCTCTCGACGAGCTGCTCAAGCCCACGCTGGTAGGCCTCGACGACCTCCGCGTAGCGCTGCAGCGAGAAGATCAGCGTGACATTGATGTTGCGCCCACGAGCGATCATCTCCTCGATCGCGGGCAGGCCGGCCTGCGTCGCGGGAATTTTGACGAAGCAGTTCGGCCGGTCGACGAGCCCGTGCAGCCGATGCGCCTCGTCGATCGTCGCCTCGGTGTCGTAGGCGAGGTTCGGGTCGACCTCGATCGAGACGTATCCGTCCCTGCCGCCGCCGCCGTCCCAGACTTTCCTCAGCAGGTCGCACGCGTCCTTCACGTCCTGGACGGCGAGCCGCAGGAAGACTTCCTTCGGGTCGTCCTCCTCGGCGAGCACCTCGCGGAACTGCTCGTCGTAGACGTCTCCTTCCGAGATCGCCTTCTGGAAGATCGTCGGGTTCGACGTGACGCCGACGACGGCGTCGTCCTCCATCATCCGCGCGAGCTCGCCGCTTCGCAGCAGGTGGCGCGAGAGGAAGTCGATCCAGACGCTCTGGCCGAGCTCGGATACTTGGTGTAGGCGTGACTTAGCCATACGTGGTCTCCCTTTCCATCTCTTCGATCTTCTCAAGCCTCCGCACGTAACGTTCGCCGCCGTCGAAGCGCGCGGCGACAAAGGTGCGCGCGAGCTCGGCGGCCAGCTCTGGGCCCACGACCTCGGAGCCCAGGCAGAGCACGTTCATGTCGTCGTGCTCGACGCCCTGGTGCGCCGAGTAGGTGTCGTGGCAGACGGCGGCGCGGATCCCGGCAAGCTTGCTCGCGGCGACGGATGCGCCGACCCCGGAGCCGCAAACGAACACCGCCCGCTCGGCCTCGCCGCCGCGAATCGCCTCCGCGACCTCGCGCGCTTTGTCCGGATAGTCGATCCTGGGCGCGGCCTGGTCGGTGCCGAGGTCGACCACGTCATGGCCGAGCGCCGCCAGCTCCTCCAGCAGTCGCTCGCGCAGCCTGACGCCGCGGTGGTCGAAGGCAACCGCGACTCGCATAGGACCGTTACGTTACCCGGATGACCGAGGCCGAGCGCTGGCGGGAACTGGGGCAGCAGCTGCGCGTGGACTCGATCCGCGCTGCTGCCGTCACGAAGTCCGGGCACCCCACCTCGTCCATGTCAGCGGCCGACGTGATGGCCGTACTCCTTTCGAAGTACCTCCACTACGACTTCGCCCATCCGGGCAACCCGCGCAACGACCACCTCGTCTTCTCCAAGGGCCATGCGTCGCCCCTGCTGTACTCGCTCTACAAGGCGGCGGGCGCGATCACCGACGAGGAGCTGCTGACCTTCCGCCTGTTCGGCAGCCGGCTGCAGGGACACCCGACGCCCGCGGTCCCCTGGGTCGACGTGGCCACGGGCTCGCTCGGGCAGGGGCTGCCGTACGGCGTCGGCATCGCGCTCGCCGGCAAGAAGCTCGACCGGCTCCCGTACCGCGTCTGGGTGCTGCACGGCGACAGCGAGATGGCCGAGGGATCGGTCTGGGAGGCCTTCGAGCACGCCTCGTTCTACGGACTCGACAACCTGACCGTGATCCTCGACGTGAACCGCCTGGGCCAGCGCGGCGAGACGATGCACGGCTGGGACCTCGACTCGTACGCCGAGCGGGCGCGGGCCTTCGGCTGGCACGCGATCGAGATCGACGGCCACGACGTCGAGGCGATCGACCGCGCCTACGCGGAGGCCGTCTCGACCGAGGGCCTGCCGACCGTGGTCGTCGCCAGGACGCTCAAGGGCAAGGGCGTCAAGGAGGTCGAGGACAAGGGCGGCTGGCACGGCAAGGCGCTCGACCACCCGGAGGAAGCGATCGCCGAGCTCGGCGGCGAGCGCCATCTCGTGGTCGAGGTCGCGAAGCCGGAGATCGAGGGCGAGCCTCACCGCTTCGAGGCGAGCGGGCAGCTGGAGCTGCCGGCCTGGGAGCTCGGCGAGGAGGTCGCGACCCGGCGCGCGTACGGCGACGCCCTGGCGGCGCTCGGCTCCGCGCGCGGCGACGTGGTCGCCCTCGACGGCGAGGTCTCGAACTCGACCTACGCCGAGATCTTCCAGGAGGCACACCCGGAGCGGTACTTCGAGATGTACATTGCGGAGCAGCAGATGATCGCGGCAGCGGTCGGGCTGCAGGTGCGGAACTGGGTGCCGTTCGCGTCGACCTTCGCCGCCTTCCTGTCGCGGGCCTACGACTTCATCCGCATGGCGGCGATCAGCCAGGCGAACATCCGCCTCTGCGGCTCGCACGCCGGGGTCTCGATCGGCGAGGACGGGCCGTCGCAGATGGCGCTCGAAGATCTGGCGATGATGCGCGCCGTCCACGGCTCGACGGTGCTGTACCCCTGCGACGCGAACCAGACCGCGAAGCTCGTCGCCGAGATGGCGGAGCGCGAGGGGATCGTCTTCCTCCGCACGACGCGGGCGGCGACGCCGGTGGTCTACAGCGCCGACCAGGACTTCCCGATCGGCGGCTCACGGGTGCTGCGCGACGGCGACGACGTGGCGATCTTCGCGGCCGGGATCACGCTGCACGAGTCGCTGAAGGCGGCCGACCGGCTGATCGCGGAGGGGATCGACGCGCGCGTCATCGACCTCTACTCGGTGAAGCCGGTCGATGCCGAGACGCTGCGCGCGGCGGCAGAGGCGACCGGCGGGCGGATCCTGACGGTCGAGGACCACTGGGCCGAGGGCGGGATCGGCGATGCCGTGCTGGAGGCGCTTTCGGACGGTGAGGCTCCCGCGCGGGTGGTGCGCCTGGCCGTGCGCGACATGCCCGGGTCGGGCAAGCCCGCCGAGCTGCTGGCGGCGGCCGGGATCGACGCCGCGCACATCGCCGACGCGGCGCGCTCGCTCGTGGGCGCTGCCGTCGGCGCGCGCTAGAAGAGCCGGTCGTAGAGGTCCCGCTGCCGCTCCCGTGCGGCGGCGTAGATCTCGCCGCGGCCCGGGTCCGGCTCGTACGTCCTGCCGAGCGGCGCCTCGTCGGGGGTCGCGCCGAGGCGCTCGAGCGCATGGACGGCCGCTCCGCGAGCTGAGGCCTCTGCGACCGCCGACGCGGTCACCGGCCGGCCGAGGACGTCGGCGAACAGCTGGATCCAGGCTGGGCTCCCGAGCAGCGCGCGGCCGGTGGCGACCACCTCCCGAACCTCCGGAAGCCGGTCGGCGATCTCGCCGATCCGGTAGGCGACCCCTTCGAGCCCCGCCTGTAGGAGATCGGTCGTGTCCGTCTTGAAGGTAAGACCCGCGATCGCGCCGGTGGCGTGAGCGTTCCAGCCTGGGCTGCGCTCGCCGCCGAGCAGCGGCAGGAAGGTGAGCCCGTGGGCATCCGGTTCGCGCGGCTCCGGGTGGTCGAGACGCAACGCCCCCTCGAGCCACGCGTGGAGGTTGCCTCCGTCGGAGACGGCACCACCTTCGACGACCCGCCGCTTGTCGAGGAAGTAGCTGAAGAGGCCCTGGCGCGGCTCCGGCTCTCCCTCGCGGACAACTCGGTACGCGCCGGAGGTGCCGATCATCAGCGCGGCCCGGTCCGGCGTCGTGCAGCCAGCGCCGAGGTTTGAGCACGCGCCGTCGCCAAGCGGCGGGAACGTCGGGATACGCTCGCCCACCGGGTCGTCGCCGAGAGCGGGCAGTAGTTCGGGCTCGAGCTCGAGCGCGTCGAGCAGCTCCTCGTCCCAGGCGCGGGCGCGGAGATCGAGCAACCCGGTTCCCGAGGCCGTCGAAAAGCTCGTCCGCACCTCGCCCGTCAGCCGCATGAAGAGGTAGTCACCGAACGACACTGCTCGACGAGCCGCTGCCATCACGTCGGGACGCTCGGCCTTCAGCCACGCGAGCTTCGCAGGCCAAAAGCTGGGGTGCAGGAAGCAACCTGTCCGTGCGTGGACCCGCTCCACGTCGAGGCGCGCCGCCAGCGCTTCGGCCTGCACCGCCGCTCGCCGATCCTGCCAGAGCAGAACGGGAGTCAGTGGCTGACCGCCTGCGTCGATGAGCAGCAGGCTGTGCCAGAAGCAGGAGATCGCGAGGGCGTCGCGCGGGCCCTCCGCTCGGTCGAGCACGACCCTGCTCGCGCGCAGAAGCTCGTGGGTGTCGAGCTCGGCGGCGCCGTCCGACCCGTAACGAGGGGCGTAAGCCAGGCGCGCCGCACCCTCGATCTCGCGCCCGCGCTCGTCGTGGGCGCAGGCGCGCACCGAAGAGCTGCCCACGTCGAGCGCAAGCACACGCATGAGGCCGCACCTTACGCCGAGGCGCCGACTTGGCGGCGCCGACCATGGAGGCCGGGCGGGCTCAGCTCGCGCGGCCGTCCCAACGCACCTTCTTGGAGCGAGAGGCCTTGCCTTCCTAGCGAGATAGCCTCTCAGCGATGCCGGTCGTGACTGCCTCCAACCTGCGTAAGGAGATCGCTGGGTCGCTCCTCTTCGAGGGCGTCTCGTTCTCGGTCGAGCGCCGTGACCGGCTCTCGCTCTCCGGGCCGAACGGCGCCGGCAAGACGACGCTGCTGCGGATGCTCGTCGGCGAGAGCGAGGTCCACGGCGGCGAGCTCGCCTTCGCAAAAGGAACGCGCATCGCGCTCCACGACCAGCGCCCGCCGCTCGACCGCGGCCTCACGCTGCGCGAGTACTCCCTCAGCGGCGCCCGCGATCTGATCGAGACCGAGGAGGAGCTGCGCAGGCTCGAGCAGGCGATGGCCGGCGGCGACCACTCCCAGGCGACCCTGCACCTCTACGCCCAGGCGCAGGCCCGCCTCGAGCACGCGGGCGGCTACCGCTGGCGCGACCGCGCGGCTGCGGCGCTGCGCGGCCTCGGCTTCGCGGAACACGATCTCGAGCGGCCGCTGGAGACGTTCTCGGGCGGCGAGCTGACGCGCGCCTCGCTGGCGCGCGCGCTCGCGGGCGACCCCGACTTGCTGCTGCTGGACGAGCCGACGAACCACCTCGACGTCGAGAACCTCGAGTGGCTCGAGCAGGAGCTGCAGTCGCTGGACGCTGCCGTGATCCTCGTCGCCCACGACCGCTGGTTTCTCGAGGCAGTGACGACCGGCGTCCTCGAGCTCGAGGGCGGGCGCTCGCTCTTCTTCGCCGGCCCGTGGCACGCCTGGCGGCTCGAGAAGGCGGCCCGCGCGGCGCACGCCGCGAAGACCTCCGAGCGCGTCGGCGTGGACATCGCGCGGCTGGAGCGTTTCGTCGAGCGGTTCCGCTACAAGAAGAGCAAGGCCAAGCAGGCCCAGGCGAAGCTGACGCAGATCAAGCGGCTCGAGCGGGAGCGTGTGGGGGCGGCCGGGGAGCTCGAGCTGCTCACGCGGCGCAGCAAATCACTGGGTTTCGAGTTCCTGAAGCCGGCGCGCAGCGGCCGCACCGTCCTCGAGGCGAACGGGCTCGCGGTGGCCGCCGGCGACAAGCAGCTGCTCACGGATGCCTCTTTCGCGCTGGAGCGCGGCGAGCACGTGGGGCTCGTAGGCCCGAACGGCTCGGGCAAGACGACGCTGCTCGAGACGCTGCTCGGCCGGCGCGAAGCGACCGCGGGCTCGGCGCGCCTCGGCCACGGCGTCGTGCCGGCGTACTTCTCGCAGCACGAGGTAGAGCTCGACGAGCGCGGCAGCGTGCTCGATTGCGCGCAGCGCGCAACCGGGCTGCCGAGGCCGCAGGCGCAGAACCTGCTCGGGCGCTTCCTGTTCTCGGGCTGGGAGGCCCACGAGAAGCCGGTCACGGCGCTCTCGGGCGGCGAACGGCGGCGGCTGGCGCTCGCGCTCGTCGTCGCCTCGGGTGCAAACTTCCTCGTCCTCGACGAGCCGACGAACCATCTCGACCTCGAGAGCCGGGAGGCGCTCGAGGCCGCGCTCGACGCCTTCCCGGGGACGATCCTCCTCGTCTCGCACGACCGGGCGCTGCTGGACGCGGTCG
>JBKPFI010000151.1:0-4061 GCA_046728775.1 Actinomycetota bacterium
GCCGGCGTGCGCCCGTCTGGCTCGAGCGCGTGGCCGAATCCGCCGTCGGAGTTGCGGAAGGCAGCGACGGCGTCGCGAACCGGTCGAGCGTGTCCACCGGAGAAGAGCCGCTCGAAGCGACGACGGTCGAGGACGCGTGCGTTGCCGGCGATAAACCGGGCGGCCGCGTCAATGTCGGGAGCCGTCAGCGGCGAGACCAGCCGGTCAGCGAAGAGCTTCCTCGAACCGCGGGTCGTCGCGTACGGCGGCGAGGTCGTCGTCCACCCGCGCCTGGTCGCGGAACGGCGGGAACAGCTCGACCGACCGCCGGAGGTGGCTGAACGTCTCGTCGTCGGTCTCGCCCGCGAGC
Source organism: Actinomycetota bacterium (assembly GCA_046728775.1). Classification (GTDB taxonomy): domain Bacteria; phylum Actinomycetota; class Thermoleophilia; order Gaiellales; family Gaiellaceae; genus AC-32. The sequence continues at coordinate 350 of JBKPFI010000151.1, forward strand.
GTTGCGAAGCACGCGTAGTTGTAGTTGAGGCCCGGGTGGTCCGGCATGTGCTCGAGGCCACGGCGGACCGCGTCGAGCGCGTCGGCATAGCGCTGCTCGCCGTAGGCGGTCATCGACTCGCTGTGGAGCGGCCACGCCTCACCCCAGTCGATCGCCTGGTATGCCTCGCCGGGTTTGGCGCCGAGGGCGAGGACGGTTCCGTCCCCGGTCGCCTTCCGCCGTGACTCCGGCGGGACGGACACGAATGTCCCGGCGGGCGCCTCGAACGTCTCGCCGTCCACCTCGAAGGTGGCGTTCCCCTCGAGCACGACGTACAGCTCTTCCTGGCCCGACCCGGCCTCGTCGTGGTCGTTGATCAGCGTGCCGTCCTCGCCGGGCGTGTAGGCGTTGACGCCGAATGCGTGGATCCCGAAGTGCTCGCGCACCGGGATACTTCTGCCGCGCCGCTCGATGTCGTCGAGGCGCGCGACCTGCGTCTTCGGGTTGTTGTTCATCCGATCACCTCCGAGTAGCGCGGGTCGTTGCGATTCGTCGATCGTAGCCGCCGTCAAGCCTCGCCTGATCTCACGGCAGGCTGCGGCTTCGGAAAGGGAGCCTCGGCTACTTCAGAAGCCGCCGGGCGCCCACGAACTCTCGCCGCAGCGGGGCCAGGGCCACGTAGCGGACGCGCTCGCCTGTCTGCGGAGCCGAGATCGCAGCCCTCTGGGAGACGACCAGCTGGACGTGGCCGCCGCCTTCGGTGAACAACAGGTCGCCTGGCCGCAGCCGCGCGAAGCGCACTGGCCGGCCGGCCCGAAGCTGGTCCCAGCTCGAGCGCGGGATCGCCCACCCGATTGAGCGGTAGGCCGCGTACACCAGCCCCGAGCAGTCGAAGCCCGTCGCGGGAGACGCGCCGCCCCAGCTGTAGACCACGCCGACCTGGTGGCGGGCATAGGCGACGACTTTCCGGGCGAGCTTCTGCACACGGGATGCGTGAGTCGCCTTGGAACCCGAGGACGGCCACTTCGCCCTCGCGAAGCCGGCTCTCGGCAGGGCGGCGGCAATCGTCGCAAGCAGCGCGAGCACGAGCAGCGGGCGGCGCATCGGGCCTCCATCGGCTTCACCCGCTCATCCTCAAGGGAGTGTCCCTCGTTCGAGGGATCCGCACCACGCTCAGTCACTCACCTACTTGAAGATGTTGACGGCGCGAGCCGCCACGAGGAGCACGGTCACCGACGAGAGCGAAGACTCGGTGAGCATCAACAGCTTCGCCCGCCGTGTGAGCGGCATCGCGTCAGTCGGCGAGAAGGCGATCGAGTTCGTGAACGAGACGTACAGGTAGTCGAGGAGCTCCGTGCGCCAGCCGGGCTCGGCGAGCTGGGGGTTCTCCATCTGTGGGAACTGAAAGTCGGGAGCCGGCGGCTCGGGCTGTACTCGGCGAATCGGGCCACCGCGGTCCACCTCCCAGAACCAGAGGCCGAAAGTGATCACGTTCGAACCCCAGAGCGTGAGGGCCTTGAGCAAGAGCTGCGAGCCGCTCTTCTCGTCACCGCGAATGAGCGACGCGAGCACTGCGAGTAGGAGCAGCGCGTTCGCGAGACTGATGAGCCCGAACAGGGCGAGCGCCACGGTCCGGCGCTGACCCAGCTGCTCGAGTCGCTCGCGAGGCCTTCGCCAGGCGAGCGAGGCGAACAACACGAGCTCGGGCCCAACCGGGATCAGCCAGACCCACCACGGCAGGCCCCAAAGCGTCCACTGCTGTGTGCGGCTGACGGTCGCGAGCAGCAGCTGGGAGGCGATCACGAGGACGATCGCCGGCGCGGCCTCCCAGCTCGACTCGACCTCCTCTTCGCGTAGCCCAGCGGCGGCCACGAGCAGATTGTGCGGAAGAAGATCGGACGTGCTGCATAGCTCTCCAGAACATGAGTGGCCGGCACGGCCATGTCGTCCTAGTCGCGTCTAGGAGGGCCGCGATCTCCGCCCCGCAGACGGGCGCGCAGGTCCGCTACGACAGGAGATCGGATCGGCGCTCGGCGAGACCGTTTGAAGGCGCGGGCGCCTCGGGTAAGCCCGTCGGCATGCCCGCTCACCAGGGCCGGAGCTCCCTCCCGCAACTGACCGTCTTCGCCAGCTGGACCGTCCTCATGGCCGGGGTCAACGTTGCGACGCCGCTTTACGCCGTTTACGCCTCCAGCTTCGACTTCTCGAACGCCGTCCTCACCTCGATCTTCGCCACGTACGCGGTCGTGCTCGTTCCGGCGCTGATCCTCTTCGGCCGCGTTTCCGACCGGTTCGGGCGGCGGCCGGTGATCCTCGCCGGGCTCGGCGTTGCCTGCGGCGGGCTCGTCCTCTTCGCCGTCGCCGACAGCGCTGCCTGGCTCTTCGGCGCCCGCACGCTGCAGGGACTCGCAGTCGGCATGATCAGCGGCGCCGCGACCGCCGCGCTGGTCGAGCTCGACCCGGCGGACGACCGGCGCCGGGCGGCGATGTTCGCCGGCCTCGCCCAGGCGGGCGGGAGCGCTGCCGGGCCGCTGCTCGCGGGGGTCCTCGTCGAGTGGGCACCGCAACCGCTGCGGCTCACGTTCTACGTCGCGCTCGCGCTCACCGTCCTCGCGGCGGCCGCCACCCTGACGCTCGCCGACGACCCCGGGCGCACACCCGAGCCCTGGCGCCTTCAGAAGCCACGCGTGCCGCGGGAGATCCGCCGCGACTTCGCCCGCGTCAGCCTCACGGCAGCGACGGTGTGGGCGACCGTCGCTCTCTTCCTCTCGATCGTGCCCTCCTACGCGCGCGGCTTCCTCGACACGCAGAATCTCGCCTTGCTGGCGACGATCGCGGCGATCGCGCTCGTCGCGTCGGCCGTCACACAGGTGCTCTCGCAGACGCGGCGGCGGCAGCACAGGCTCCGCACGGCTCAGGCCGTCGGCCTTGCGCTGCTAGGGGTAGGGCTTGTGCTGCTCGTGGTCTCGGCGCCGCTGCGCTCGCTTGCGCTGCTCGTCGCCGCCTCGCTCGTCGCGGGAACGGGCCACGGGCTCGGCTTCCTCAACGCCCAGGAGGAGCTGAACGAGCTCGCGCCGCAGGAGCGCCGCGGCGAGGTGACGGCAGCCTTCATCGCGTGCATCTACGCGCTGGTCGCGAGCTCGGTGATCGCAACGGGTCTCCTCGACCTGCGCGTCTCGCTGTCGCTCTCGGTCGGAACGGTCGCCGTAATCCTCGCCGGCTGCGCCTTCGTCACGGCGGCCTGGCAGGAACGGGGCCAGGCGGTTCCTCGCCCGCGAGCGCGAGCGGAGGCTCGACGTTCGTCCAGTTCGGCCCCGTGCCGGTGACGCGGAGGCTCTAACCGAGCGGCGGTGCTACGCTGGAAGCTCCACAGAGCGAGTACCTGGTCGGCACAACGCCTCCCATCTACCGTTCGTGAGTTGGTAGAGGAGGTGTTTTTCTATGGCGACAGGAACCGTGAAGTGGTTCAACGACGCGAAGGGGTACGGGTTCATCACCCCTGAGGATCAGGGCAAGGATCTCTTCGTGCACCACACGTCGATCGCCGGTGACGGCTACAAGTCGCTCGCCGAGGGCGCGAAGGTCGAGTACGAGTCCGCCGAGGGAGCCAAGGGCCCCGAGGCGAAGAACGTCGTACAGCTGGCCGGTTAACCGAGAGCCGGGGCGGGCGCCCCCCCCGGCGCCGCCCGCCCCCCGGCGCCCGGTCCCGCGCATGCCCGGGCGGAAGGCAGGG
>JBKPFI010000017.1:0-9211 GCA_046728775.1 Actinomycetota bacterium
GCCGGTCACGAGGAACACGATCGCCAGGCCGGGATAGAGCCCTGTCCACCAGATCCCGCCGCTCGCATCCGAGATCGCGCGATTGATGTCGTAGCCCCACTCGGCTCCCGCGGTCGGCTGGATCCCGTAGCCGAGGAAGCCCAGCGCGGCTAGCGTGAGGATCGCATCGGCCGCGTTGAGCGTCCCGATCACGGGGACGTTCTGCACGACGTTGAAGAACACGTAGCGGCGCATGATCGTGAACGGCTTTGCACCCAGCGCCCGCGCGGCTTCCACGTACGGTTCCTCGCGCACGCTGATCACGTGGTTGCGGACCACGCGGAAGTACTGCGGTATGTAGACGACGGTGATCGCGATCGCCGCGTTGACGACCCCCTGGCCGCCGAGGAGGAAGGCGATCACGATCGCGAGCAGGAGATAGGGGAAGGCGAAGAGCGCGTCCATGATCAGCACGAGCACTCGATCGAGCGGGCCGGCGAAGTACCCCGAGATCAGGCCGAGCGGCACGCCGACCGCGAGCCCGAGGATGAGCGCGAGCGCAACCACCTTCAACTCCGTCTGCGCTCCCCAGATCACGCGCGAGAGGACGTCGGTCGACTGAACGGTCGTGCCCATGATGTGCTGGGAGGAGGGGTGGTCGAGCTGCTTGAAGCGCTCGCCGTTCGCGCGGAACTGGTCGAAGCCGTACGGCGCGATCCACGGCGCGAAGACCGCGAGCACGACGAAGAAGAGCGTGATCCCTGCGCCGACCCAGAGCATCGCCCGCGCGAGCCCGCGGGCCTGGCCGACAGGCGCCAGCGCGCGCCTCAGGCCGACAAGCCGCCGCCGTGGCTCGACAGTCGCGACGGCCATCAGTAGCGGATCCTCGGGTCAATGGCTGCACTGACGAGGTCGATCAGCAGGCTGACGAACACGACGATCAGCGCGAACATGACGATGATCCCCTGCACGGCCGTGTAGTCGCGGTTGTTGAGGTAGAAGATCAGCTGTTTTCCGATGCCGGGCCAGTTGAAGGTCGTCTCGGTGAGGACAGCACCCGAAAGCAGCAATGCCATCTGCAACCCGACGACAGTGATCACGGGCACGAGCGCGTTTCGGAAGGCGTGGTGGTAGACGACCGCGCGCTCGGAGATCCCTCTCGCCCGCGCAGCCTCGATGTAGTCGTCCTTGAGCGTTCTGATCACGTTCACCCGGACCAGGCGGATGAAGATGCCCGCGATCACGAGGCCGAGCGTCGTCGCGGGGAGGATCAAGTGCAGGAAGACGTCCTTGAACGCCGCCCAGTCGCCGTCCCAGGCCGAGTCGATCAAGAAGAGGTTTGTGTGCGTCTGTAGGAGCGCCTGCGTGATCGGGCTCGCGCGGTCGGAGGTCGGAAGCACCCCGAGGTAGGAGCCGAAGAAGAGCTGGGAGAGGAAGCCCAGCCAGAACACGGGCATCGCGTAGATGACGATCCCGAAGAGACGGCCGCCGACGTCGATCGGCGTGTCACGGTAGCGCCCGCAGATCAGCCCTACGGAGATTCCCACGACGACAGCGACCAACATCGCTGCGATCGTCAGTTCGAGCGTCGCAGCGCCGTTCTCCTTGATGACGTCGGTCACCGGGCGGCGGTCAGTGATCGTCGTGCCGAAATCCAGGTGGATTGTGTCCCAGAGGTAGTTGCCGTACTGCGTCAGGATCGGCTTGTCGAAGCCGAGACGGTGCCGGATCTGCTCGACGACAGGCCGGGGAACGCGCCCTCCGAGCGACGCCGAGATCGGGTCTCCCGGCGCGACGCGCATCAGCAGGAAGACCATCGTCAGCAGGATCCAGACCATCGGCAGGACGAGCGCGAGGCGCGTCAGCACGTAGGCCTTGAGCGAGGTTCCCTGGGCTGCCATCGGCGCAGGTCGATCCTACGGAAAACGCCCGGGCGCGCGTGATGCGCGCCCGGGCGTTGGCGTTGCTACTTCGAGATCAGCCAGAAGCGCATGATGAAGGTCGGGTCGAGCGTCTTGTCGATCCCCTTCACGTTGCTCCTGGAGACGGCGACCATCGCGGCCTGCCAGTACGGGATGATCGGCGCGTCGTTGGCCGCGATCGTCTGAGCTTGCTTGACGAGCGCGATGCGCTTCGCGAGCGCCTTCGTCCCCTGCTCCCTGGCGAGCACGGAGTCCATCTTCCGGTTGGCGTAACCGTTCACCGTGAAGTTGCTCTTCGTGTCGTAGAACGGCAGCAGGTAGTTCTCGGGATCCACGTAGTCCGGGAACCAGCCCAGCTGGAAGGCCCCGTACTGCCTCCCGAGCGCGTCGCTGTACTGCGCCCACTCGGCCGACTTGAGCGTCACCTTGAACAGGCCGCCCTGCTGCATCGAGCGCTGGATCTCGGCGAACTCGTCGGCGGATGAGTCTCCGTAGTGGGTCGGCGTGTACCAGAGCGTGATGTCGACCGGCGTCTTGATGCCGGCCGCCCTCAGCGCCGCCCGGGCCTTGGCCAGGCTCGGCGACGCGCCGTACTTGGTCTTGAAGGCGTCGATGTGGCCCGGTAGCCCTGTGGCAACCATCGAGTACAGCGGCTTGACGAGCCCGTGGTAAACGCGGTTCGCGATCGTCTGCCTGGGCATCAAGTAGGCGATCGCCTTGCGTACCGCCGCCTTGTTGGTGGGGGCCATCTTCAGGTTCAGGACGAGGTAGCGGATCGACGCCCCCTTGCCCTTGTGGACGACGATGCTCTTCGTCTTCTGGAGCGAGATCGTCTCGGTCGGCGTGAAGTCGCGGAAGGCCATGTCGATGTCCTTGCGCTGAAGCGCCAGCTTCATCGTAGAGGACTTCGAGTAGTAGCGGATGATCACGCCGTCGTTCTTGGCGGGCTTGCCCCAGTAGCCGCCGAACTTCTTGAAGACGGCCTGCTGCCCGGGCGTGTACTTGCTGAGCGTGTACGGCCCGGTGCCGATCTGCTTGCTCGAGTTGGGCTTCAGCTTCTTGAGCGGATAGACGCTCTTCGGAACGATCTGCGCAGCTCCCGTGGTCAGGATCTGCGGCCAGGTCGCCTGGGGCTTCTTCAGGTGGAAGACAACCCCGTACTTGCCCTGCGCCTTCACGTTCTGGAGGTTGCTGAGCAGCGTGTAGATGCCCGACTCGTCCTTGATCCGGACGACGCGGTCGAACGACCAGACTACGTCGGCCGACGTGAACGGCTTGCCGTTGTGGAACTTGACCCCGTGGCGCAGCGAGCAGGCGAACGTCTTCAGGTTCCCCTTGAAGCCGCACTTCGTCGCCAGCACCGGATGCGGCGTCAGCCCGCCGGGCCCGGCCTCCAGCAGGTGCTGGAAGATGTTGTAGTCGACCGTCGCCGAGCCGAAGTCGTAGTTCCCGGCGGGGTCGATGTTCGTGACGCTGTCCGTCGTCCCGTCGACGATGATGCCGCCGGCCTTCTGCTGGTGGACGATGCGCATGGCGGATTGCCCGGCTCCTGCGCCGAGCGCTGCCACGGTGACGAGGACGAATGCGAGCAGTGCCGCAAGGCGCCACTTGCCCTTTCGAGTCATAGAACCCTCCCAGTTAGGTGAAGCGGACCCACTCCGCGACTCTTCAGAGGTGGCTGATGTTACGCAGAAATCCTCTGGAAAGCCAAAACTTCCGGCTTGCGGCGATGGCTCCTGAGTAGACTCGATTCGGCCATGGGCCGAGCGACTACTCGACGTAACGGGCCTCAAGGTCCGCTTCACGACCGAAGACGGGGTGGTCCGCGCTGTGGACGGCGTCGACTTCGAGCTCGACCGCGGCAAGGTGCTCGGCATCGTCGGCGAGTCCGGCTCCGGCAAGAGCGTGACCGCGATGACGCTGATCGGCCTGACGCGCGACAAGAACACGAGCTTCGAGGGCGACGTCACCTACAAGGGCGAGAACCTGCTCGAGCTTCCGGAGTCCCGCCTGCGGGACGTGCGGGGGAACGAGATCGCGATGATCTTCCAGGACCCGATGACGTCGCTGAACCCGGTCTATACCGTCGGCGACCAGATCGTCGAGGCGATCGTCACTCACGAGCAGGCCACGAAGCGAGAGGCCAAGCGCCGCGCCGTGGAGCTTCTGCGGCAGGTCGGGATCCCGAACCCGCAGCAGCGCGTCGACGAGTACCCGCACCAGTTCTCTGGTGGAATGCGCCAGCGCGCGATGATCGCGATGGCGCTCTCGTGCAACCCCGACATCCTGATCGCGGACGAGCCGACCACCGCTCTGGACGTGACGATCCAGGCACAGATCCTCGAGCTGCTCGACCGCCTGCGCGAGGACTTCGACTCGGCCGTCATCCTGATCACGCACGATCTCGGCGTCGTCGCGGAGGTGGCCGACGAGATCATCGTCATGTACGCGGGCCGGATCGTCGAGCGCGGCCCGAAGCGTCAGGTCTTCTATGACCCGCAGATGCCGTACACCTGGGGTTTGCTCGGCTCCATCCCGCGCCTCGACCGGCCGAAGCCAAAGAAGCTCGCGACGATCGAAGGCACGCCGCCGTCGTTGATCAACCTCCCGCAGGGGTGCAAGTTCCGCCCGCGCTGCCCGCACGCGTTCGAGAAGTGCGAGGAGGAGCCCCCGCTCGAGAACCGCGTCGAGGATCGCGGCCACCTCGACCGCTGCTGGCTCCCCGTGGAGGACAAGCGCAGGGTGCGCACCCGGACGATCGCGGGTGAGGTGCGGGTCGCGTGACCGAGATTCAGGCCCAGAACGGCAACGCGCTCGTCGAGGTGCAGAGCCTCAAGAAGTACTTCCCGATTCGTAAGGGCGTTCTCGCCCGCGAGGTGGCGCGCGTCCACGCGGTGGACGACGTCACGCTCAGCGTCGCTGAAGGCGAGACCCTCGGCCTCGTCGGCGAGTCCGGCTGCGGCAAGTCGACCCTGGGACGCTGCATCGTGCGGCTGCTCGAGCCCACCGACGGCGACGTCGTCTTCGAGGGCCGCTCGATCGGGAAGCTCAAGGCGCGCTCCCTGCGGCCGTTGCGCCGCGAGATGCAGATGATCTTCCAGGATCCCTACGCGAGCCTGAATCCGCGCAAGCGCGTCGGCACCATCATCAGCGACCCGATGCGGATCCACGGCATCGGCGACCGCAGGGAGCGCAAGAAGCGCGTCGAGACGCTGCTGCGGACGGTCGGCCTCTCGCCGGAGCACTACAACCGCTTCCCGCACGAATTCTCCGGCGGCCAGCGGCAGCGGATCGGCGTCGCGCGGGCGCTTGCGCTGCGACCGAAGCTGATCGTCGCCGACGAGCCGGTCTCCGCGCTCGACGTCTCGATCCAGGCGCAGATGGTGAACCTGCTCGAGTCGCTCCAGGACGAGTTCCGGCTGACGTACCTTTTCATCGCGCACGACCTCGGTGTCGTCCGGCACGTGTCCGATCGGATCGCGGTGATGTACCTCGGCAAGCTCGTCGAGCTGTCGCCGGCCGAGGAGCTCTACTCGCGGCCGATCATGCCGTACACGGAGGCGCTCCTCTCGGCGGTTCCCGTTCCCGACCCGGAGCTCGCGGAGCAGCGGGAGCGCATCGTCCTCGAGGGCGACGTGCCGAGCCCGATCAATCCGCCCTCGGGCTGCCGCTTCCATCCGCGCTGCCGCTACGCCACTGAGATCTGTTCTCAGGTAGAGCCGCCGCTCGTCGATTACGGGAACGGCCACCTCGCCGCATGCCATCACCCGCTTAACGTCGACAAGGAGACGCTGGCACAGGTTCAGGCCTCGCCCGAGCACACGCCAGAGGCGGCGGACGAGCGGGCGTTGCCGCACGAGCCCGGCAAGGAGGACGCTCACCCGGTCACCGGGGTCGAGTGATCCCTGAAACGGGGTAGGTCCTCGCGCTAAAGCGGCGTCGGAGCGCGGCCGATACGGCTCGTACCGTGGACGCTGCCGAGCGCAAGGAGATCCTGTCCCGCTACGTCGACCACAGCCGGCGCTTCGACGCGGTGGCGAGGCGACGCAGCGGCGGCGCCGAGGTGATTCCGTTCGCCGGCCCGCTCCAGGAGCTGGAGCAGGAGCCTACGGCGCGCGAGATCGAGGTGCTCCAGCTGATCTCCGACGGCCTGGTGAACCGCGAGATCGGCGTGCGTCTTTTCCTGTCGGAGGAGACGGTGAAGTCGCACGTGCGGCACCTGCTTGCGAAGCTGCAAGCCAGGTCGCGAGCGCATGCGGTAGCAGTCGGCTTCAGGCGCGGCCTGATCGCATAGCCGCGATCTCTAACCCATCTGGGTTAGAGATCGAATCCACATCCGCTTGGGCGCATTTCCACAGATCTGTGGAAATCACTCAACAGGGTGATGTGGGCACCCTGAGGAAAACAGAAGCTACGACCCGCTGTGGGTCACAGGCTTCCGCTACCAGAGCTTGAGGTTTCCCGAAATCGCTGCGAGCGACGCGAGCGCAAGCAGCAAGCTAGTCAAACGGGGACGCATCTTTCTCCTTCGGGGGACTGACGGCTTGTCCGAAGGTATCACCCTAAAGGGGGAGTTTCAAGCGAACCAAGGCCGCGTTCTTCGGTCATTTTTCGGCCTGCAGCCAAGGCTGACTCGGCGTGACTGGGGCCTTGTTGGCTACACCGCTTGGCTGACGACGCTGTTTACGTCGCTCGTTGTCGCGGTTCTCTTGACCGACCCGGGGCCCGCCGGAGGGCCAGCCTGGCCATTGGCGGCGCTCGCCGCATCGGCGCTTATCGCTGAACGGCAAAGCGTCCGTCTTACCTCGCGTGCTGCTGTCTCTGTTTCATCGCTTCCCATCGTCCTTGCGGCCGTCATTTACGGCCCGTCTGGTGCGATCGTCGTTAGCGTTGCGAGCCTGCTGTGTGACTTCGGCGTTCCGTACGCGCGATGGCTTACGTGGACATCGTCAAGGTCAATCGCCGCAGGATGTGCCGGGGCCGTCGCGATGCGGATCGATGGCATCAGCTCGAATGGCTTCGGTCGTCTGGCTGCGGCCGTCGCTGTGGCGACAGTTGTTGAGCAGGTTGGAGACCTTGTGCTTGGCTCGATTGCAGCCCGTCTCCGCGGGATGACTATCTCCGAGATCTCAAGACTTTCGGGCACCGTCTTCATTGCGTTGCCGTTGTACGTCCCAATCACTTCGCTCCTCGTCTATGCGTACCGCGAGGTTTCCCCGTGGACCGTGGCACTCTTTCTCTTCCCGGCAGTTGCCTTCCAGAAGCTCTTCTTGCTTTACCAAGAGCAACGCGCAACCGCGCAAGAACTCGCTGCCGCGATCGAGCGACAGGAGAAGGCAAATCTCTCCTTCGCGAGCGCGCTTGTAGCAACACTAGATGCACGCGATCGGTACACAGCAGGACACTCCGCGGCAGTAGCCGTCTATGCGCGTGACATAGCAGCCCGCCTCGGCCTCGACCCTGCGCAGCAACAGTTGGCTCACCTGTGTGGCCTAGTTCATGACATCGGCAAGGTTGGTCTGCCACCGGGGCTGCTGGAAAAGCCCGGCCCGCTGACGCTCGAGGAGCGCCGGCAGATGGAAGAGCACTCAATCATCGGTGAGCGCATTCTCAGGAACGTCGAAGGCTACGAGGAAGTCGCCTGGGTCGTGAGGCACCATCACGAGAGAACCGATGGGCAGGGCTATCCTGACCGTCTTGCTGCAGACGAGATCCCAATCCTTGCCAGGATCATCGCCGTTGCGGACGCTTACGATGCGATGACGTCAGATCGACCTTACCGCGACTCGATGCCATCCCAGGTCGCTCGTCTGCGGATGGCTCAGGCAGTTGGAAGCCAATTTGACACGACCGTAGTGGCTGGTTTCGAAGCGATCCTCGCGCAAGCGTCACCTGAATATCGCATTGGTGTCGGCGATGCTTTCACGTTTAACGCACTCGACGTGCGGCCCTCGCGCGAAGTGACCGAGGTGGACGGCGGAACGTTGCGACTTGCGGCCTTGGAGGCACAGGCCTCCTAGGGCAAAGTCTACGGCGCTGCGTTGCGAATCGCTGCAATCGCGGCTTCGGTACGAGAGCGAACGCCCAGTTTGCGAATGATGTTCCGAACGTGCACTTTTGCAGTGACTTCAGCAATAAAAAGCTCACGCGCAATCTCTCGATTCGTATAGCCAACGCTGATGAGTTTCAACACCTCGGCTTCTCGGTTTGTGAGACATTCACCTGGAGACAGCTCCACGATCGGCTTGTGCTCGGTGAGTAGATCGTGAATCGCCGCCGATACCAGAGGCCACCGTTCTAAGACGGCTTTCGAGAGTGCAGGAAAAGCGCGACACACAATGACTACGGGATCAAGGAGCGATGTCTCAAACGCCACGCCGAGCGCCGCCGCAGCGCGACTCGGTTCGCAACTTTCCTGTAGAACCATGACCGCGCGGGCGGAGGCTACGAATGATCTGATCTCAGGAAAGGAGGAGAGACCTTCGGCTTGAGATAGCGACGCGCTCGCCTCCTCGAGTCGGCCGAGCGACGCTTGCGCGAGACCACGTGTGGTCAGTAGTTCCGCCATCATCGTCGCGGTGACAGGTGCTGCGCCATCAAGGCCGGCCAACAGCGTTAGCGCGCGAGAATAGTCGCCGAGCGTAATGGCCAACTTGGCACGAACATTCCGAGCATCCAGGATGTTGTGGCGGTCGCCGATCTCACTCGCGCGACGCTCGGCCTCGTCGAGCATCTCCTCGGCGGCGTCGTACCTACGCGCGCCAATCAGTGCGACAGAGGCGGCGACGTACGCGTGGGGGAGGACGAAGTCGAGTTTGGCGTCTCGAGCATCCGTTAAGAGTCGATCAGCAAAAGATTGCCCCTCCGCATAGCGCGCCTGAAGTGATAGTGCGCGGCTCACCGCGTTGAGGAAACTGGTTCGAATGAGGGGATCCTGAGCATGATCCAGTGCCGCAGCGGCGTCGAGGGCGTATTCCAGCGCCTCTACCACCTCGCCGATGGCGAACGCGACCATCAGACGCGCGTTCGAGTCTCGAAGCACATCGTCAGCATTGTCCGGCAATCGGTCGAGAAACTGTTTCAGGACGGCACGTAAGTCCTGATCGTTTTCAAAGGCATCCGCACCGCCGATAAGAATTATGAAACGACCGGGTTTCATCGACTCAGCGGGCATTGGCCTTGAGGTCTTGGAGCGGCAGATCGATCTTCTGGCCCTTCTGGAGGCCGAGTGTGCGGGCGGTGCCGCCCTTGAGTTCGATGGCAAATTGGGCCGGCGCATTGCTGGTGTAAAGCGTCAGCTCGCGCTCGCG
>JBKPFI010000257.1:0-6769 GCA_046728775.1 Actinomycetota bacterium
CGCTGCGAGCATCAGCGCGAGGAAGGTGATCGTCAGCCCGAGCGCGTAGGCCTGGACCTCCGCCGAAAGCGCCCATATGCGGCCGCGGCCGGGGGCGCGCACGAGCTCGATCGGGTGCGCAGTCGAACGGAGGGCGTCGCCGGTGTTCGCCAACGCGAGCCGCGCGTCGTGGAGGAAGTCGAGCAGCTTCGCGGTCCTCGGCGTCTGCGGCATGCGGGAGAGCAGCCGCTGCGCCTTCGCGATCCCCAGCACGGTGATCGGCGCTCCGAGAAAGCTGCCGTCGCCGCCGCGCAGGATCAGCCTCACGTAGCGCAGGTTCGAGGCGATGTAGGCGCGCTGGAGCTGACGGTTGAGCGAGTACACGAGCGCCTGCACCTGCTGCTCGACCCGCGTGGAGATCGTTCCCCGCGAGAGCTCGAGCTGCAGCTGCGGGCTGCGCACCATCCCGCGCAGCGTCGAGACGAACCCCGGCGGCACCGTCACGACCGCGACGACGCGGCCGTCCCGCAGCTGCCGCGCCGCATCGTCGGCCGAGAGACGCACGAGTTTCACGTTCTTGCTCACCTCGCGGATCGTGCGGTCGACGTGGAAGCGCTTCCCGCCGAGCACGACCGTGGCCGGCAGGTTGTCCTCGTCCACGAGGGCAACGCGCGGCTTCGAGCTGCCGTAGCTCGCGACGAGGCCGACGAGGAGCGCGATCGCCAGCGGGTAGGCGAGCAGGATCCCGAGCAGCAGGGGCGAGCGGCGCAGCACGACCACGTCCTTGCGGACGAGCAGGAGGATCCGACTCATGCCGGCAGAGTCTCGACGCTCGAGCGGTCGTACTCGCCTGCGGGCCCGAAGAAGACGAGCCGGCCCTCGCGCAGCGCCGCGACGCGGTCGGCGATGCTCTCGACCTCGTCGAGGTTCTGCGTCGCGTAGACGATCGCGCCCCCGGCCTCGCGCAGGGACGCGACGCGCTCCCAGAGGCGCCGCCGCTGCTCCCGGTCGAGCGCGGCGGTCGGCTCGTCGAGCAGCAGCACGTCGGGACTGCCCAGGAGCGCGATCGCGAGGTTGAGCCGCTGGCGGTTGCCGACGGAGAGGTTCGCGCTCGGAGCGGCCTCGCCCGGGAGGTCGAAAGCGGCGAGCAGCCGCTCGGCGGCGACGCGAGGGTCGGGCTCGCCCTCGAGGCGCGCGAAGAGCTCGAGGTTCTCCCGGGCCGAGAGCCGCCCGTACTGCGCCGGCCGCTGCGGCGCCCAGCCGACCCGCACGCCCTTCCGGCGCTCCACCCACCCGGTGCTCGGCCCGAGCGCGCCGGCGAGCAGCGCGAGCAGCGTCGACTTCCCTGCGCCGTTCGGGCCCACCAGCGCCACCGCGTCGCCGTCCCAGATCTCCAGGTCGACCGGCTCGAGCGCGCTCGTCTGGCCGAACCTGCGGCCCGTGCCGCGGGCTGCGAGGAGCGGTGTCTGCGGCGTCAACGGCTGGCCGCTGCCGGCGGGTCCTCCGGGGGAGGCGGCAGGGGCGCGACCGGGCGCGCCTCCTCCACGTCCACCTCCACCGGAATCGTCCCGCCCTGCTGCCACGGCTCCAGCGTTACCCGATCTGCGAAAAACTCCCAGACCGCCTTTCCCGCCGCCAGCAGCGGCAGGGCGACCAGCGCGCCCGGGAGCCCGTAGATCTCGCCGCCCGCGAGCAGCCCGAAGATGACGAGCAGCGGGTGGAGCCGCAGCGCGCTGCCCATCACGTTCGGCACGACGATGTGGCCCTCGATCTGGTGGATCCCGAGGAAGAGGAGCGCGACCCAGATCGCGGACACGGGATGCACGACCAGCGCGTAGATGAGCGGCGGAATCGCGCCCAGCCAGGGCCCGAGGTACGGGATCAGCTCGGTGACGGCGACCCACGCGCCGAAGAGCACGGCGTACTTGTCGGCGCCGGGTACCCAGCCGAGCGTGCCCAGGATCCAGAGCCCGAGGCCCGCGCTCGTGCCGATGATCAGCGAGAGCAGGAACTGTCCGCGCACATAGCTCGCGAGCGACCGCTCGATGCGCGTCGTCAGCGAAGCCGACCCGGGAGGCGGTGGGAAGCGCCGGTCCACGGCACGGGCCAGGCGCGGCATGTCGAGCAGCATGTAGATCGAGACCACGATCACGAGCACGAGGGAGAAGAGGAACTTCACGGTCCCGATGGCCGCGCCCTCGACGAAGTCGATCACGTCGCCCGTGTACTTCGTCACGTCCTTCTCACGGATCTGGCGGACGAGGTCGTGACCCCGCTTCTGCACCTCGATCGAGCCGAGCCCGTGGGTGTCGAGCCAGTGCTGGAAGCGGTCGACGTCTCGGTCGGCGTCCACCCGGGGAGGGTGTCCGTGGGTGACCGTAAAGTAGTCGTTGACCCTGTTCGCGCTCGACTTCGTCTGGTCGACGACCACCGAGCCGAGCGCAACGGCGGCGGCGATGACGATGGCCGCGAAGCTGAGATACACCAGGGCGACGCCGAACCCGCGGGGCACCCGGGCCCGGGTCAGGCCGCGCACGAGCGGGTTGAGCAGGAACGCGATCAGCGCCGCGACGAGGAACAGGAAGACGACGTGACGCGCCGCGCCCGCAACCACCCACAGCAGCACGAGCAGCAGCGGCAGGCCGACGAGCTGAATCCAGCGTGGAATCTGGATCTTCGCGGCCCCGGGAACAGGCCCGGCCATGGCGAGCATGGTACCTCCCGAGTCGTACCCCTTTCGCGGGGCTCCGGGACCGATTTCGACGTGCGGCCGCCGCCCTGGGAGTGGGACTTCGGCGTCGAGGGGGCGCTCGCGCTTGAGCCGCAACGGGTCTCTTTGCATGAGGACCCGCGCTTCGTTACGGTGCCCCGAATGCCACGCGCCTCCGCGCACGCCCATGCCAGGCGGCGGCGACGGGCGGAAACGGCCGCTGCGCGCCGGAAGAGGCGATTGGCGGGTCTGGTCCTGCTCGCGTCGGTCGCGCTGCTGATCCTCCTTCTGACCGCGTTCGGGTCCGGCCGGACCGCCGCGGTCCGCGCTTCCGCGCCGGCTCCGGCGGCGCGGCTCCTCCCCGCGGGCCCGCCGCGGCCGCAGGTTGTCGCCCTGCAGGGCTCGATCCGCCTGATGCTGCCCGTCTCGCTCGAGCGGGTGACGGCGCTCGGCTACCACGCCTCGGCCAACGGCGCGCTCGAGCTCCAGCCGGTCGGGCGGCAGGTCAATCGGGGCCTGGTCGGCAGGCTCTCGCGCAGCCTCTTCGGCGGCGGCGGGGCCGGTCTCCGCTATTACGTCCTTGGCGGCGGCGACGGCCCGTCGGCCGCGTCGCTCGACGTCGGGGCACCGCCGGGGACCGACGTCTACTCGCCCGTCGACGGAACCGTCGTCGGCATCACTCCGTACGTGCTGGCCGGCCAGCACATGGGAGCCCGCATCGACGTGCAGCCGAGCGGCAACCCGTCGGTCGTCGTCTCGCTCACCCACCTCCGGCCCGACCCGAGCCTGACCGTCGGCTCGACCGTCACGGCGACGACCTCGAAGGTCGGGACGATCCTCGACTTCACCAAGGTCGAGCAGCAGGCGCTCGCGCGCGTGACCCAGGACGCGGGCAACCACGTGGCGATCGAAGTCCACGCCGCGACGCCGTCTCTGCCATAGAGCTCCTTCCAGAGTGAAGCCTTGAGCCGTCGGAGCGCGCTGCGCGGCGCGTGGGGCAGCGTCCTCAGTCGCACTCGTATGCTCCGCATACGAGCACTCCCTGCGTCCTTGCCACGCCCCACCCATCACGCTCCGACGGCGAAGCGTCAATCTGAAAGGAGCTCTTCCCTGAGAATCCTCTTCGTCGCCGACGTCTTCGGCGCGCCCGGGCGGCTCGCGGTGGAGGAGCGGCTGTCCGGCTTGAAGGAGGAGCTCGGCGCTGGCTTCTGCGTGGTGAACGCCGAGAACGCGGCCGACGGGGCGGGGTTGACGCCGCGGCTCGCCGAGCGGCTCCTCGCGGCGGGAGCCGACGCGCTCACCCTAGGCAACCACGTCTGGCGACGGCGTGAGATCGGGCCCTATCTCGACGGCGCGGACCGCGTGGTGCGGCCCGCGAACCTGGCCTCCGAGTCGCCCGGCCGCGGGCTCACGGTCGTGCCGGCCGAGGACGGCACTCCGGTCGCGGTGCTGAACCTCCAAGGCCTGCTCTTCATGCCCACGCCGGTGAGCCCGTTCGAGGTCGTCGACTCCCTCGTCGCCGAGGCGCGCAGGGCCGCCCGGATCGTGCTCGTCGACTTTCACGCCGAGGCCACGAGCGAGAAGGTCGCGCTCGCGCGCCTCCTCGACGGCCGCGTCACCGCGGTCTTCGGCACGCACACCCACGTGCAGACGAACGACGCCCGCGTACAGCCGGGCGGCACGGCGGCGATCACCGACGCGGGGATGACGGGCCCGCACGACTCGGTGATCGGCGTGAAAGCCGAGCTCGCGGTCCGGCGGATGCAGACGGGGATGCACGTTCGCTTCGAACCTGCGGAGGGAGACGTCCGGATCGAGGGCGCGCTCGTCGAGTGCGACGCCGACGGCCGCGCGCTCAGCTGCGAGCCGGTTCGCGTGCCGGTGCGATAAGGGCCGCGAAGAGCGCGACCAGCACGAGGTCGCGGGCCAGCACTACCCAGGAGGGGAACGCCTCGAACTGGACGAGGTCCCAGTAGCGGATCGGGAACCAGACCTGCGTCAGCAGGAGCGCCAGCGCGAGGAGGCTCGAGGCGACCAGGCCGCGCCGGCCGCGAACGAGCGGCACGAGCGGGAGCAGCCAGATCAGGAACTGCGGCGAGAGCACCTTCCCGAACGCCGCGAACGCCGCGACCGAGGCCGCGGTGTAGCGCGCGAGGCGCTCGCCCGTCGCCGGCCCGCGTGCGGCGACGAGCCAGGTCGTGACCAGCGCGGCGGCCAGAAGCGCGCTCGAGACGGCGCCGACGGCGTCGGGGAGCGCGCCGCCGAGGTTCTGCGAGCCGTGGCTCGAGTCGAGCGTCAGCGCGAGGCCACCCGCGTGGTGCGCCGCGAGCAGGATCGCCGAGCCGAGGCTCTCGATCTGCAGCGGCCGCGACGCCTGGTGGACGATGCTCTCCCAGACGCCGTGCGGCGCGAGCGCGAGGAAGGGCACGACGACGACCGCGACGACCGCCACGGCGACGCCGAGGCAGACGAGCGCCTCGCGTCTGCCCCGCGTCCGCCAGACGTAGACCAACGCCGGCGGGAGCACGACTACCGGAAACGCCTTCGCGGCGATCCCCAGCCCGAGTGCGGCGAAGCCGAGCCGCTCCCGGCCCGCGAGGATGCCGGCGAGCCCCGCCACCGTCAGCGCGGCGGGCCAGAGGTCGTAGCGGTAGAGGATCACCGAGCCGAGCACGAGCGGCGCAAGCGCGAAGAAGCCGAGCGCCGCGGCGGCGCGCTCGAGCGTGGCGCCGAGCGAGCGCAGCACCAGTGCCATCGCCGCCAGCGCGCCCGCCCCGCACAGAGCCATCAAGACCTGGAACTCGCGGTTGTAGAGCGTGAACGCGGGCTTCCCGACCGCAGGCGTCACGAAGGCGGGCAACGCGCCGGGCGGGTACTCGACGCCGAAGTCCCGGTACGGCACCTTTCCGTCCACGATCGCCGAGCCGTAGCGGTGGTACTCGAGGGTGTCGAGGATCAGCGCGTGCTGGTACCAGCCCCAGTGGAGGAGCGTGAGCGAGACGGCGAACAGGCCCACGGCTGCCACCGTGAGCCTCCGCGGCTCAGTCGACGCCGACCAGCTCCTGGCGAGGACGCTCAACGGGCGCTCGCACGGCCGCCCGCAGCGGCTCGGCCGCGGGAGCGAGCACCGCGAAGGCCGCGAACGGGAAGAACCAGGGCAGGTAGAGGTAGAACCAGTGAGTCAGGACGAGCTGCGCCCCGACCAGGAGCGCGGCCGTCAGCGCGGCCAACTGCAGCGGCGACTTGCGGCGCGGCACGAAGTAGACCGCAAGGGTGCCGACCGCGAGCAGCACCTCGAGGACGCGGCGCAGGAGGTGCAGGTCGGGCAGGCCGGCGTGGTACTGGCGCCAGTCCCAGATCGAGAACGGCGACGGGCGGTCGACCTGCCAGCCGAGCGTCCGGTCCCAGAAGAAGCGCGCGGCGTGGATCGGGCCCGGCTCGAGCAGCAGGATCGAGAACGCCACGAGGGTCGTGGCCGCGAAGACGACAGCGAAGACGAGCGTGGAGCGCAGCCGCCGCTCGGGGTAGGACGCCCAGAGCGGCGCGACGAGGAGCGGCGCGAACTTCGTCCAGCCGCTCAGCGCACTCGCAGCCCCGCGCGCCACCGGCGAGGTGACTAGCCAGAAGCCCCAGATCAGGAAGAGCGGCGGCAGGGCGTCGTTCGTGTTCGAGCTCGAGACGTACTGCGTGAACGGGTACGCGACCCACGCGAAGGCCAGGGTGACCGCCAGGCGTGTTCCGCCGAAGCGGAGCCCGACGAGCGCGAGCCCGAGCAGGCAGAGCAGGTCGAACCCGATCGAGGCGAAGTGCGCCGCGGGCAGGTCGTCCCACTTGCCGCTCCAGCCGAGCGCGAGGTAGCCCGGGAGGTAGGCCTCGTACGCGACCGGGCCGTACGTGTCGCCCTGCGGGTTCGCCGACTCGCAGCGCCCGTTCGTCTGCACGCGCTCGCGGATCTCGCCGTCGGTGTCGGCCGGGCCGCAGGCCTTGCCGAGCTCGACCGGGAAATGGCCGTACGGGGACTGGCCGTGGGCGATCCGGTCCGCGCCGACTACACCGGAGTAGCCGACGTCGATCACGTTC
>JBKPFI010000170.1:0-2550 GCA_046728775.1 Actinomycetota bacterium
CAGCCACGCGGAACCCTCGACCTGTGGGATCTTGCGCCCGAAGACCGCAGCAGCGAGCAGCGCCGCGAGTGCCGCGCCGAAGGCGACCCAGGTCAGCACGCCCGGGGCGCCGTGCACGAAGCGGTACGGCGAGCCGAAGTCGCCGGGGTAGGCGATCTGCAGGGCGATCCCGGCCGCCAGGGCCACCGGCAGCACGGCCCAGCGGAGGAAGCCGGCCAGCACGAGCGCGCCGCCCACCAGGACGAACGGCCGCGGCGAGAAGCCGATGATCCGGCGAGCCTGCGACAGCGAGATCGCATCGGCCAGGTGCGGAAAGACGAACGACAGCAGCCCGATGGCGAGCGTCGCCAGCATCGACCCGAGCACGAACGCGCCCCACATCCGCCGGTGGGCGAAGACGGCGAGCGGCAGCAGCGCCAGCGCCGCGACCGCGACCGCTCCGGCGCGCCCGAAGAGCTCGGGGCGCAGCCGGTAGCTGTGGAGCCCGAAGATGTCGAGCTCCCGCGCGTAGCCGGAGAAGGCGCGCCGCAGCTCTCCGCGCGACGGATTGTGGGCTGCGGTCTCCCGCACCACCGGGAGCAGCCAGAGGGCGACCAGGCCGGCCGGGACGACGATCGCGGCGAGCGCGGCGCCGATGTGGGCCAGGTCGTGGCGGACGTCGAACAGCGCGCGCACAACCAGGAAGCCGGCGAGGCCGATCGCGAGCAGCACCGAGTAGCTCGGGTGCACGAGGGTCATCGCCGTCGAGGCGACCGCGACCGAGGCGAGCAGCGTCAGCGTGGGCTCGCGCACGTAGGCGAACACCAGCGCGAGCAGCGCGGGCAGCAGCAGCACCCGGGACGCGCTCGCGGGCAGCGCAAGCGAGGCGTACGAGCCGCCGTGGCCGGGGGCGAGCCCGAGTAGCGCGAACTCGGCGAGCGCCGCCGCGACGCCGGCCCAGCGCGAGGCGAAGAGCGTCGTCCCCGCCTCGTAGACGAGCACCATCGAGAGCGGCAGCAGCACCGTCGGCGCGTGCAGCACCACCGACGGCGGCCCGACATCGGCGAGGCGGGCGATCAGGGCGACGGCCGAGTGCCAGAGCGGGAAGGCGTAGCCGGGGTGCAGGCCACCGTCGCGGAACTCGTCGACCGAGCGGAGCGAGAGCGAGTCGAGCGCGAGCAGCTTCTGCACGCGGGCAAGGTGGAAGAACGCGTCGCCGTCGTACCGCGAGACCCACCAGAGGGAGATCCCGGCGGCGAGCCCGAGGCCGAGCACCGCGAGCGTCCAGGGTGACGGCTCGACGGCCCGGCGCCGGACGGCAAACGGCAGCGCCACGAGCGCGACCGCGCAGAGAAGCGCGAACGCGAGCCAGAGCGAGGTGTGCAACGCGAGCATCAGCGCCGTCGCCCCGAAGAGCGCCGCCATCGCCCATGCGAGCACGGCCGCGAAGCCGCACTGGCCGAGCGCTCGGGCGACGAGCGCCCCGGGCAGGAGCACGCAGGCGGTCGCCGCGCCGAGCCGCACGCCGAGCCCGAGGCCCTCCGCGGGCAGGAGCCGCGAGAGCGCCAGCACGACCGGCGCGAGAAGCCACGCGATCAGGCTCATCTACGCAGGAAGCGGGCGACCTGGACCAGTGCCGGCTTGAGATCGTCTCGCGCGAACACTGCGTCGACGTACGGCGGCCGCTGCGGCGCGAGCGACTCGCCCGGCAGGAGCGTGATCGCCCAGCGCCGCCGGCGCCCGTTCGTCGAGACGGGCTCCAGCCGCTCGCCCGTCAGGTCGCGGTAGGCGATCAGCGGCAAGTCGACGCCGCAGGCCGCCGCGAGGCCGTGCCACTGCCACAGGCGGGGGTTGACCTCGAGGAGGCGGTAGGAGCCGTCGCGCGCGTCGTGCTTGAACTCGACCTGCGAGAGCCCGTGGCAGCCGAGCGCCCGTAGCAGGGACAGTCCCTGCTCGACCACCTCGTCCACCCAGACCGCCTCGCCCACGCGGCAGGTGCCGACCCCGGGTGGCGTCTGGCGCAGCTTGCGCCCGCAGAAGAGACCGAGCGCCCGGCCGTCCGCAGCCAGGTACGAGCCGAGCGTGTACAGCTCACCGTCGCCGCCCGGGATCACCTCCTGCACCATCGGCCGGTACTCCTCGGCACGGGCGAACGCGTCCTCGACCTGGGCGCCGCTCTCGCAACGAAACGCCTGCCTGCCGAAGCGGCGCTTGAACCCCTCGGTCGAGGACGGCTTCACGAGCACGGGCCAGCCGAGCCCATCGGCCGCGGCGCGAGCCTCCTCCGCCGAGGCCGGGTAACTGGTGCGCGGGACGGGGATGCCGCCACGTTCGGCCGCCTCGAGCTGCGAGCGCTTGTCCTGGATCCGCGAGAGCACTTGCCAGGGCGGGAACGGGTAGAGAAACCTGTCGCCGAGCCGCTCGGCCCCGCGCGCGATCGCGTTCAGGGGCTCGTCGTGGGTCGCGAAGACCGGCGCGGGGGCGTCCAGCTCGAGCTCTGCGAGGAACGAGACGAAGGCCTCTTCGTCCTGCGGGTCGGGCGTCAGCACCGGCTGCGCGTAGCGCGAGCGG
>JBKPFI010000354.1:0-2815 GCA_046728775.1 Actinomycetota bacterium
GGCATCGTCCCCGGCCTCGAGGAGGGCTCACTTGCCGAGACGCTCGCCGAGCTGATTCGCGCGCCCGTCGCCTCCGGCCTGCAGACGGTCTCGGCGATCGACCTCTCCGGCCCGGAGCTGCCCGACCAGGACGCGCTCATCTGCGGCGACGAGCCGCGGGCCAAGCAGCTCGCGCTCGACCTCGCCGGCCGGCTCGTCGGCGGCCGCGCGATCGACGCCGGACCGCTCGCCAACTCGCGCGCGCTCGAGGGCATGACCGCGGTCATCCTCAACGTGAACAAGCAGCTCGGCGTTCACGCGGGCCTGCGCCTCACCGGCCTGCCGTGATCTCGATCCGGCCCGTCGACGGGCTCCCGGAGATCGCGGAGGGCGACGACCTGGCGGCGCTGATCGCGGAGCGCGTTCGGCTCGAGGACGGCGACGTGGTCGTGGTCGCGCAGAAGGCCGTCTCGAAGGCGGAGGGACGCGTGGTGCGGCTGGAGGACGTCGAGCCGTCGGAGCGCGCGCGAGAGCTCTCGGCCGACCGCGACCCGAGGCAGACCGAGGTGGTCCTCCGCGAGGCAGTGCGCCTCGTCCGCGTGCGCCCGCCGCTCGTGATCGCCGAGACGCGTCATGGCTTCGTGTGCGCGTCGGCGGGCGTCGACGCCTCGAACGCGCCCGAGCCGGAGTCGGTAGTGCTCCTCCCGGAGGATCCGGACGCCTCCGCGGCGCGGCTGCGGGCCCGCCTCCGCGAGCTGACGGGCGCCGAGGTCGGGGTGATCGTCAGCGACTCCTTCGGGCGGGCGTGGCGACAGGGAACGACCGACGTGGCGATCGGGCTGGCGGGGGTCCGGCCGCTGCTCGACCTGAAGGGCGTCCGCGACCGGGTCGGCTACGAGCTGCACGCGACCGTCGTCGCGGTCGCCGACGAGCTGGCGGGCGCCGCCGAGCTCGTGCTCGGCAAGACGGACGGCGTCCCTGCGGCCGTGATCCGAGGCGCCGACGTCAGCGGCGAAGGCAGCGCTCGCGACCTCGTGATGCCGCCCGAGCGCGATCTCTTCCGCTAGCCGATCAGCCTGGCAGAGCCACCCGTTCCGCCGATGGCGTCGCGCGGGCGGACGCGGAGACTGTGACCAGGGAGATGGGCAAGGAGACGTTCCTGCTGTTGTTCGTGCTAGGCGCGGGGCTGCTCGCGACGTGGGTGGCCCTGCGCCTGCCGCGGCTCGCGCCGCGGAGCTTCCGCTCGGCCGGGATCCACTTGGCCGGGGCGGTCGTCGTGGCCAGCGCGCTCGGGCCGGTCCTGCACGCCGTCCCCGGCCTGCCGTCGGTCGTCTCGCTGTACGCGGCGCTCTTCGGGGTCGCGCTGCCGGCGTTCACGTACATGCTGCTCTCCGGCATGTGGCTCGTGCAGCTCGCGGTGGGCGAGCGGGTCGCGCCGCCCCGCTGACGCGCGCACCGCGCTATCGTCGGCCCGCTTTGGCATCCGACAAGGAGGAGCACGACCTCGACCGCGAGCTGATCGAGCTCCTCAACGAGCTCCGGGTCGCGCTGCCTGGCGTCCAGGTGCTGTTCGCGTTCCTCCTCGCGGTGCCGTTCGCGAACGGCTGGCAGCGCGTGACCGACCTCCAGCGCGACGTCTTCTTCGTCGCCTTCGTGGCGACCGCGATCTCGTCGATCCTGCTGATCGCTCCGTCCGCCCACCACCGGCTGCGCTGGCGGGAAGGGGACAAGGAGCGGATCCTGCGTACGGCGAACCTGCTCGCGATCGCGGGCATTCTCTTCCTGGCGCTCGGCATGACCGCGGCGGTCTTCCTGATCGCCGACATCCTCTTCAGGGGCTGGTGGGCGGGCCTGACCGCGGCGCTGATCGCGGCCGGGTTCGCCTGGTTCTGGTACGGGCTGCCGCTCGTGCGGCGCTAGCGCGTTAGCGTCGGCCTCGCGTCACGATCAGGCCGCTGATCCCGCCGCCGATCAGGAGCGCGGCGAGGCCGAACCCAGCGATCGCCCAGGCCGGGAAGGAGCCGTTCGTCGCAGGAGCGACCGCCGCGGCGGGTGTCGGTCGCCGTCGCTTCTTCGGCTTCGCGCCGGTCGTGGTGGATGGCGGTGGAGGCGCGACCGCAGGAGCGGTCGTCGTCTCCCGCGTCTGGGTGGAGACGGTCTGCCGGGGCTTCGGCTTCTCCTTCGGCTTGGAAGTCGTCGCCGCGGGCGGTGGCGGCGGAGGTGGCGGTGGCGGCGGCTGGGGAGGCGGCGCCGTCGTCGTGACGGCCGTGGTGATGGGTGCCGTCGTGGTCGCCGGCACTGTCGTCGAGGTCGCCGCCGTGGTGGTCGCGGCGGTCGAGGCGCTCGGAGCCGCCGCGGGCGCACGCGTGGCGGCGGCGAACCCGGAGGCTGCGATCGCCGCTCCGAGGGCGCCGTAGAGCAGAAGCCGCCGCATCCCCCGTTCTCTTCTCCGGATCGGCTCGAAAAAACGCGTGGTTTGGAGGGCTTGACGAAAACGACGGCTGTGCCGCCGGGCCGCGAGCGACGTTCCGTCAATCCCTCCGGCGGCGACGCAGCGCGATGCCGTTGAGGATCTCGCGCACGATGCGATCAGCGACGAGCGCGGTGATGTCGCTCGAGCCGGGCGCGGTCGGGATCACCTCGACGACCTCGGCGCCGGCGAGCTCGAGCCGCGAGGCGATCTCGCGGCAGGCCCAGAGCAGCTCGCCGCTCGTCATTCCGCCCGGCTCGGGCGTCCCCGTCCCGGGCGCGAAGGCGGGGTCGAGCACGTCCACGTCGACACTCAGGTACACCGGCCCCTCGCCCACGAGCTCGACCGTGCGCGCGACGACCTCCT
>JBKPFI010000320.1:0-8715 GCA_046728775.1 Actinomycetota bacterium
CTTCATCAACGTGCCGGTGGGCGTGCTCGTGATCGCGCTCAGCCCGTGGCTGCTGCGCGAAAGCAGGGCCGACCTGCGCCACCGCAACTTCGACTTCGCGGGCGCAACGTCGATCACCGGAGGGCTGATGCTGCTCGTCTACGCGCTGACGCGTGCCACGCAGCACGGCTGGGCGACGGGCACGACGATCGGCCTGCTCGTGGCCTCGGGCCTCTTGATCGCCGGGTTCTTCGTGATCGAGCTGCGCTCGAAGGCCCCGCTGCTGCCGCTGGGGATCTTCCGCCTGCGGACACTCTCCGCCTCGAACGCGAGCGGACTGCTGATGGGAGGCGCGATCTTCTCGCAGTTCTTCCTGCTCACGCTCTACATGCAGGAAGTGCTCCACTACTCGGCGCTCAAGACCGGTGTCGCCTACATCGGCCTGACGCTGACGATCATCGCCTTCTCCGCGGTCGCGCAGGGGCTCGTCACGCGGCTCGGTGTGCGGCGCGTGCTCCCGCTCGGGCTCGCGCTCTCGACGGTCGCACTCGTGCTCTTCGCCCGGCTGCCGGTCGACGGGCAGTACTGGAGCGACCTCTTCCCGGCGTTCATGATCAGCGGCCTCGGACTCGCGCTAGCGTTCGTGCCGATGTCCATCGGTGCGCTCACCGGCGTCGGGCCGGCCGAGGCGGGAATCGCCTCCGGGCTGATCAACACGACGCAGCAGATCGGAGGCGCGATCGGAGTCGCGGTCGCCACCACGATCGCGACGACGTTCACGTCGCACTACGTCGATTCGCACGTCGGAGCCACGCCGCTCGGCGGCGCCGCCCTGACACACGGTTTCCAGATCGCGTTCTACGTGCTCGCGGCCCTGGCCGCGATGGGCGCTTTGCTGGCCGCGGTGATGCTCGAGTCCAGGCCGGCCGAGCCCGACACCGTCGTGACAGACGAGGCGGCGGTGCAGCTGGAGGCCGCATGAGCGCTGCCCGCGCACAGCGCAGAGCCGACGATCTCGTCCTGCAGCTGAAGGGCCTGGTCCACGTGCGTGCGCTCTTGGAGAGCCATGGGGCATCGAGTGACGAGCTCGATGCCCACACGGCCGAGATCGCGCGCGTCCGGAGGGAGCTCGCCGCGCTCGTCAAGAGCTCGCGCGACTCCCTCGCTCCGGCGGAGGCCGCCGCCTGATGCGGGCACGCCTCTTCACGGAGGAGAACCGCAAGTGGTGGACGCTGGTCGCCGTCGCCTTCGGCCTGTTCATGATCATGCTCGACAACACGGTCGTGAACGTGGCGCTGCCGTCGATCCGCGCCGACCTCGGGATCTCGATCTCCGAGCTGGAGTGGGTCGTCAACGCCTACGCCCTGACCTTCGGCGTGCTTCTGCTCACCGGCGGGAAGCTCGCCGACCTGCTGGGCAGGCGCGCGATCTTCATCGCCGGGCTGGTGATCTTCACCGCGGCCTCGCTCTGGTGCGGGCTCGCCGACGGCGCGGTCTCGCTGATCGCCGCGCGCACGGTCCAGGGCGTCGGCGCGGCGCTGATGAACCCGGCGACGCTCTCGATCATCACGGCGACCTTCCCGCCGCGCCAGCGGGGGACGGCGATCGGGATCTGGGCCGGCGTCTCCGCGCTCGCGCTCGCCATCGGCCCGCTGGTGGGCGGCGTCCTGACCGAGAAGATCAGCTGGAGCTGGATCTTCTTCATCAACGTGCCGATCGGCGTTCTCGCGGTGGTCGCCGCTCGCCTGCTGATCGACGAGACGAAGGACACCTCGCACGAGCAGCGCCTCGACCTACCGGGGCTGCTCACCTCGGCCGTGGGTCTCTTCGCGCTCACCTACGGCCTGATCGAGACGAACACCCACGCCTGGGGCTCGACTCGCGTGCTCGTGCTGTTCGCCATCGCCGCGGTCGCACTGGTGGCCTTCGTGATCCTCGAGCTCCGGCAACGGCTGCCAATGCTCGATCTCTCGCTGTTCCGAGACCCCACCTTCAGCGGGGCCAACGCGACGATGGGCCTCGTCGGCCTCGCGATGTTCGGGATCTTCTTCTACAACTCGCTCTTCCTCCAGAACGTCCTCCGCTACAGCGCGATCAAGACCGGAGCGACGTTCCTGCCGATGACCGTGCTGATCATCCTCGTGGCGCCGGCCGCCGGGCGGGTCTCCGACCGCATCGGGCCCCGCTGGCTGATGGGAGCGGGGATGACGCTGCTGACGGCCTCGCTGCTCCTGTTCGCGACGCTCGACGAGCACTCGACGTTCTGGCACATCCTCCCGGGGCTGCTCGTGGGCGGGTTCGGGATGGCGATCACGATGGCGCCCACCACCTCGGCTGCGATGGGCTCGGTACCGGTGGACAAGGCCGGTGTCGGGTCGGCCGTGATCAACAGCATGCGCCAGGTCGGCGGCTCGCTCGGGATCGCGATCATGGGCACGCTCGTGGCGTCGGAGGTGAGCGTGAGCGCGTTCAACCCGCGCTACCCGTCGCAGTTCGTCGACGGCTACCACCACGCGCTCATGGTCGGGGCCGCGATCCTGCTGGCAGGCGCCTTCGTCGCGGTGCTCACCGTCGGCCGGCCGCGGCGCGCGGTCGCCGAGCCGGACCTGGCCGGGTCGCCGACGTTCGACGAGGCATGATCCGTATGTGATCGAACATCTGGCGGCGTTTCTCGCCGTGTCGGCGCTGGTGATCGTGACGCCGGGACAGGACACGGCGCTCACGATCAGGAACACGTTGCTGGGCGGGCGCGGTGGGGGCATCGGTACCGCGCTTGGCGTCTCGGCTGGGCAGGCCGTCTGGGCGGTGGCGACGAGCGCCGGGCTGGCCGTGCTGCTCGAGGCATCGCAGCCGGCATTCGTCGCCTTGCGGCTCGCCGGGGCCGCGTACCTCGTCTACCTGGGCGGGCAGGCGCTCTACGACGCCGTCAGCCGCCGGGGGCCCGTTGCGGAGCCAGGGTCTGCGGGCTCGGACCGCATGAGACTGTGGCGGGCTTTCCGCCAGGGTCTGCTCAGCAACCTCGGCAATCCCAAGATGGTGGTCTTCTTCACGAGCCTGCTGCCGCAGTTCGTCACGCGAGGGCAGGGCGGGTTCTCGGGCCTGCTGTTGCTCGGCCTGCTCTTCTCCCTGATGACGTTGACGTGGCTGACGGCCTACGCGATCGCCGTCACAAAGGCGCGCGCCTTCCTGCTGCGCTCGCGCGTGCGCCGCGTCCTCGACGCGATCACGGGCACCGTGCTCGTCGCCCTCGGTATCCGTTTGGCAAGCGAGCGCGTCTAGTCAGGCAGCACGCCTGCGGTGTCCGGCGCCGTCGGCGAACCAGAGATGCGTCGCGGCGAGCGCGCGCCACGGCCGCCAGCGCTCGGCGAAGCTCGGATCGCCGCGTCGCGGCAGGCCGAGGTCGCCTGCCGGGTAGGCGTCCGGCTCGCCCAGCCGGAGCGCGAAGTACTGCGCCGTCCAGGGGCCGAGGCCGTCGATGGCCGTGATCGCTGCGGTCAGCTGGTCGAGACCGACGCTGCGGTCGAGGCGGATCGTGTCGTCCGCAACGGCCCGGGCGAACGCGCGGATCGCCGCGGCTCGCCGCCGCGTGAGGCCGAGGCCGTCGAGATCGGCGCCGGCAATCGTCTCCGGGGGCGGGAAGGTGTGCGTCAGCCCGAGCGGCCGGAGCCCGGCGACGGGCGTGCCGAGTCGCTCGACGAGCCGGCCGGCGATCGTGTTCGCGGCGGCGACGCTGACCTGCTGGCCGACGATCGCGCGGACCCCCGTCTCGAGCGGGTCCCAGGCGCCCGGCGGGCGGAGGCCCGGCCGTGCCTCGAGCAGCGGCCCGACGATCGGACAGCTTGCGAGGCGGCGCAGCGGCTCCTCGAGGTCGACGTCCAGGGCCGCGATGCGCCGCGACCGCTCGACCACGTGAATCAGCTCCTCCCAGTGCGGGAGGTGCGCGCGCAGCAGGAGGTGGTCGTCCCCGCCCGGAGAGAGCTCGAGCACGCCGGCGTCCCCGCCGACGACGACGGTGCGTCTGTACGTCGTCCCGGAGACGTGCTCGACGCCGGGAATCGCGCGTGCGGCGAGGTAGTCGACCAGGGCATCCCAGTCGAGGTCGCCCGCGAACGGCAGCCGCAGCAGCAGCCCGCCGTCGGCGACGAGCCGGTCACTCGAGCGCCGTCGGGCCCGAAGCTCGCGCGGGGAGGCGCGGAAGACCTCGTGGCAGGTGCGATTGAACTGGCGCAGGCTCCCGAACCCGGCTGCGAAGGCGACCTCGGTGACGGTGAGGTCGGTGTCGTCGAGCAGGCGGCGCGCGAAGTGCGCCCGCGCCGAGCGCGCGAGCCCGTCCGGCGTCACACCCAGGTGCGCACCGAAGAGGCGGCGGAGGTGGCGCGCGGAGACGCCGAGTCGCCGGCCGAGCTCGGTCTCGGACCCTCGGTCGAGCGCGCCCCCGAGGATCAGCTGCACCGCGCGGCAGACGAGCTCGGGGCCGGTCCAGATGGCGAGCTGCGGGGAGCGGTACGGCCTGCAGCGCAGGCACGCGCGGTAGCCCGCAGCCTCGGCGGCGGCGGCCAGGGCAAACGGGCTCACGTTCTCGGCCTTCGGGCGCGCGCCGCACCCGGGACGGCAGTAGATGCCCGTCGTCCTGACCGCTGCTACCGGCTCCACGGTGCCAGGTATACAGCCGGGAAGGCGGTCGGACCGGCCGGATTCGGACACGGCCTCCAGCGCGCGCCGATGCGTCCGGATCCGGCCGGAACGCGCACGCGTATTGACGACGCTTGCCTGATGACCGAGCGAGGAGGAGAGATGCCCCAGACAGGCCTCCGCGCCGACGCCCCCGCCGGCGCGCCGGACGAAGTCGACGCCGTCCGCACCCTGCACGAGCTGAACGCGGAGTACATCCGCGCCTTCGTCGAATCGGACGCGGACTGGTACGCCGAGCACCTGGCCGAGGACTTCGCCTGCACCCGTGCGGACGGACGCCGAATCGGCAAGGACGACTTCCTGCGGTTCGTCGCGGAGGGGCGCGGAGTCTCGGACGTCAGCTACGACGAGGTCGATGTCCGCCCGCTGGGTGAGGTCGCTCTCGTCCACGGCGTGACCCACTACGTGCGCGATGGCTCGCCGGCCTCGACGCGTTACACGGACGTCTGGCGCTTTCGCGAGGGCCGCTGGGAGGCGGTCGCCGCGCAGCTCACGCCGGTCGTGAGCTAGGTCGTCCGAAAACGGCGAGTCCCGCCGACGGCCCCGCCGTACCCTCCTTGGTGCTTCCGCAGTTGCCCTCGGAAGCTCCGATCGAGGGGAGGACACCATGCGTGCTTTGGCATGTCTCGTCGTGCTGGCCGCGCTCTGCACGGCCGGAATCCAGGCCTCCGTGGCCGCACCCGACTACGCCGACAACCCGAACCCTGCGCTGTTCCCGAAGCAGGCTCACCCGTACGGGGCGGACCTCGCGACCTGGGCCGACAGGGAGTCGCAGTGGGCCTACGCACAGCCGCTGGCCCACAACCCGGTGCTCGACCAGACGGGCGCCGACTGCGCCGTCGACCAGGCCGGCCCGGTCTGGTTCATCCCCAGGATCGCGGGCCCGCGCGTCTTCAGCGGCAGCCGGACCTGCTCGATCCCTGCGCACAAGGCGCTGCTGCTCGAGATCGGCGCCTACGTCGATCCGTACCCGTGCCCGGATCCGAGCTTCCATCCGGCGCCGGGCCAGTCGCTCTACGACTTCCTGATCGGCGACGCGGGAGCGTTCATGGACGGCGTCGATCACCTCGAGGTCTCGCTCGACGGTCATCCGTTCGACGACGTCCTCGGCTACCGCTTCCATTCCGAGGCGCTCTTCAGCCTCACCGGCGACCCGAGCCTGCAGGCGACGTTCGACCCCTGCATCACCGGCTCTCCCCAGCCGGCAATCGTGGACGGCTTCTTCATGATGTTCAAGCCGCTCCATCCCGGACCCCACGTCATCCGCGTCTTCGGCACCGACGTCCGCGGCGCCGTCAAGACCTACACCTACTACCTGGAGATCGTCTAGAAGAAGCGGCGCTCGGCCTGGGGGAGCGGGATCGCGGCCCGGACCCGCGTCCCCCTCGCCGGGGCGCTGTAGATGTCGAGCGAGCCACCGACCGCTTCGACCCGATCGCGGAGACCCTGCAGCCCGGAGCCGCGCACGTCCGCTCCGCCGACGCCGTCGTCGACGACGTCGGTGTGCAGCGCGTGGCCCCGCACGCTCACGCGGATGGTGATCTCGCGGGCGTGGGCGTACCTCTGCGCGTTCGTGACAGCCTCGGCGACGACGTAGTAGGCCGCGGCCTCGGCGGTGCCGTCGAGCCGGTCCGAGGGAAGCTCCAACAGCCGGATGGAAACCGGCGAGCCGTCGGTGAGGCCGCGGATCGCAGCGGCAAGGCCGAGATCCGTGAGGATCGACGGATGGATGCCGTGCGCGAGTTCGCGGAGCTGGTCGATCGCCAGCTCTACCTGTCGTTCCGCATCCTCCAGTAGCGCCGGCGCTCGCGCGGGGCCGCGAGCGGCGGTCTCGCTCGCCGTCGAAAGCTGTCCCGCGAGCATCGTCAGCGTGAGCTGGGCACCGTCGTGGAGGTTGCGCTCCAGCCGCCGTCGCTCGCGATCGGCGATGCCGACCAGGCGGGCACGGGACTCGAGGAGGCCCTTCGCAATCTCCTCGCGCTCGGACACGACGGCGGCCAGGAACATCGTGGAGAGCGCCGCGACGGCGACGTACAGCTGGGTGCTGAGCGTGCTGCGCTGGAGCGAATCGACCACGAACGGCCCCGAGTGATGGGCCGTCTTCCAGAGCGTGAACCCGGCGGTGACGACCACCGCGAGCGTGCCGCCGCGCGGGCCGAAGCGCAGTGCCGCCCAGATCAGCGCCGGGAAGACGATGTAGCTCAGCGGGCGATCGCTCCGGAGCGCCACGTCGCTGAGGAGGACCACTGTCGTCAGCATGAGGACGGCTTCGAGCGCACGGGAAGGCGTCCAGGAGCGCCTGAGCGGCTGCCACCAGGCGAGCGCGAAGGGGACGACGACGAGCGCGCCGGCGGTGTCGCCCAGCCACCAGGTGTGCCAGACGTGTGGCAGGTCGGAAGTCGTGAGCACGCCGCCCGCTCGAAGCGACAGGGGCCCAACCGTTGCGCTCACCGCGACCCCGACGAAGATCGCGACCAGCAGCCCGCAGACGCCGGCGACGCTCTCGAGCGGTCGTCCGTTGCGAACGAGGCGGCGAAGCAGGACCGCCGCCACGAGGACCTCGAGGAGATTTCCGATCGACTGGCCGATGGCAGAGCCGACCGGGAGGTGCTCCCACTGATCCGCGAGCAGGTCGCCGAAGACCACGCCCGGCCAGAGGTGCAGACCGCCGAGGTAGAGGAAGGAGATCCCGACCCCGACGGGCAGCCACACGATCGCGGCGACGGCACCGGAGAACTTGAGCGTGTAGCCGACCTGGGCCGCACCGTAGTACAGACCGGCCAGCGAGCACACCAGCGCCACGTAGCGGACGCGCGAGTCGTGCGCGAAACGCCACGCTCGCGACCGCTCCGCGCCGAGCTCAGCGCGTGAGGCCAGCTCCGTCATCTACGCAACCTTGCCACACGCGCCGTGTGTCCTAGGCACGCGACGGCGCCGGCTACTCCATCCGGACGATGCCCCAGGTACCGGAGTGCGTTTGGCCCACCTCGAGCCGGACCAGGCCTTCGCCGCTCCGAAAGGCGTTCGGTGCGCAGGTCATCGGCTCGACCGCGACGCTGCGCCGCTCGACGTCCGGCAGCCCGTCGCCGGTGAAGACCATCAGGTAGGGATAGCTCTCGTCCGCCCAGAGCGTCGTCGCCCCCAGGCGCACGCTCGCACGACCGTCTTCGTCCCGCTCCAGGTCGGTGAAGCAGTGATCGAGTCGCGCGTCCGCGATCGCCCTCGGCTCGCGGAAGTCCAGCCGCGCCTCCGCGACTTCGACGCGGCGAACCGGCAGGCCCCGCTCGTCGGCCTCGAGCACCGTCTCGGCCGGCACGCGCAGCTCGACCTCGTCGACACGGGGCTGCTCGACGGCGAGGTAGGGGTGCGCGCCGGCGCCGTACGGTGCCGGACCGGAGCCGATGTTCGTCGCCTCCGTTCGCACCGCGAGCCCCTCCTCGGAGAGCGCGTACTCGACGCGCAGCTCGAGCGTGAACGGATAGCCGGGGCGCGGGTAGAGAACGTGCGTGAACGCGACGCGGTCGGCTTCGCGTTCCGCGACCGACCAGTGCGACCAGCGGACGAGGCCGTGGATTGCGTTGCGCCGCTCGGGCTCGTCGAGCGGAAGCTGGTGGGCCCGTCCCTGGAACTCGTAGCGGCCGTCCTCGATGCGGTTCGGCCACGGGAGCAGCAGCTGGCCGCGGCCCGAGCTGCAGAGCTCGTCGTGGCCGTAGTCGTCGAGGAGCGGGCGTTCGCCGATGGAGTAGGTCCGCAGACCGGCGCCGACGCCGACGACGACGACCCGCTGGTCGCCGAGCGCGAGCTCGACCTGCTCGCCCGAGGGGCTCGGCGGCGCGCGCATTGCGTGGAGGTTGTGCCAGGCGTCGCCCGCAGGCTTCATCCCCATCGGACGATGTGGCCGCAAGGGGCCCGTTTCTAGCGTTGGGCCCGCATGAGCCCGCTCGCGTCGACGGTCGTTGATCTCGCCCGGGTCCAGTTCGCGACGACCTCCATCTACCACTTCCTCTTCGTCCCGTTGACCCTGGGGCTCGGGCCGCTCGTAGC
>JBKPFI010000357.1:0-2858 GCA_046728775.1 Actinomycetota bacterium
GCCTCACTGTCGCCTTCGGGTGCGGGAGGTGCCTGCCGCGATAGGTCTTCGGCAGCGTGAGCAGGAGGTCGCGCTTCGTCAGGTCGCCGATCAGCAGGACGTCGAATAGCGCATCGTCCGGCTCCGCCTCCGGGCAGATCATCATCCCGCCGCCGAAGTAGCGGCCGTTCGCGACCACGACGTCGTGCATCCGGCCGGCGTGCTCCTCGCCGTCGACACGCACGCGCACCTCGTCGTTGCGCCAGCGCGAGAAGACCGCCAGCGTCGCCCAGAGGTACGACGCCTTGCCGCCGAGCGCCTTCGAGGTCTCGTTCGCGCGCTTGGCGATGGCGCCGCTCATCCCCGCGCTCGCGATGTTGGCGAAGAGCGACTCGCGCTCGGTGCCGTCCCAGGCGCGGTAGCGGGCGAGGCCGAGGTCGATCTCGCGCGTGCGCCCCCGGAGGGCGACCTCGACGGCAGGCTCGAGCTTTCTCGGGATGCCGTAGGTGCGGACGAAGTCCCAGCCCGTTCCGCGCGGGATCACCGCCAGCTCCGTCGCCAGGCCGGCGATCCCGTTCGCGACCTCGTTCACCGTTCCGTCGCCGCCGACCGCGACGATCAGCTCGGCGCCACCTCCCGCGGCCTGGCGCGCCAGCTCCGCGAGCTGCCCGGGTCGCTCGGAGAGGAACGCGTCGCCTCGGAGGCCGAGGGCGGCGGCACGGTGCGCGAGCTCCGGCCACCGGCGTCCCGCAGCGCCGTTCTCGGCCGCCGGGTTGACCAGAAAGACGGTCTCGCTAATCGGTCACCGTGGCAAGCGCGACGCGCGTCATCCGGTCGACGGCCGCGCGAAGCTCCTCGTCCGAGATGCGCGTGAACTCCTCGCCGATCACGATGTCGCTCACGGTGAGCAGGCAGCCGGCCTTGACGCCGCGTAGCGCTCCGATCGTGAACAGCACCGCGGCCTCCATCTCGACGCCGAGAACGCCGCGTTCCGACCAGCGCCCGTGCCGCTCGGGGTCGGGGTCGTAGAAGGTGTCGCTCGAGGCGATCGCCCCGACGCGGAGCGGCTGCCCGAGCTCCTTCGCCGCGTGCACGGCCGCATGGACGAGCTCCCAGTCCGCGGTCGGCGTGTGCGGCTCGCCGCCGACGTAGTTGCTCGCGGTGCCGTCGGCCGCGACGGCGGTGACCGCGACGATCAGGTCGCCGAGCGTGAGGTCACGCTGGAGCCCGCCGCACGTGCCGACGCGAAGGAAGCGTTTGACGCCCAGCTGCACGAGCTCCTCCATCACGATCGCCGCCGACGGGCAGCCCATCCCGGTCGCCTGCACCGAGACCTCCTTGCCCTCCCACGCCCCTGTGTAGCCGAGCAGGCCGCGCTCGGCATTGCGCTGCACCGGGTCGTCGAAGTAGGTCTCGGCGATGTACTTGGCGCGCAGCGGGTCGCCGGGGAGCAGGCAGGCCTCTGCGTAGTCGCCCGGCTCGGCGCGGACGTGGATCGGCACGGGCGAAAGCCTAAAGTCTTCCTTGGCCATGCCCGCGCTGAAGGAACCGAGGCTCGACGAGATCCTCGCGTTCTGCGCGGAGGACCCGATCGAGCGCGTCTTCCTCGAAGACGTCGCGCGCCGGGGGCTCGGCCACTTCACCGGGCTGGCAGACGAGGGGCGGCTGGTCGCCCTCTGCCACGTCGGCACCAACCTCGTTCCCTCGGGACGCGGCTGCGGCGCGTTCGCCGACGTCGACGGCGCAGGCCGGGCGCGGCTCGTGATCGGCGAGGAGCATGCGGTCGGCGACTTCTGGCACGCGGCACGGGACCGGCTCCCGCCTCCGCGGGAGGATCGTCCTGGCCAGCCGGTCTACGTGCTCGATCGGCCCCCGGAGCCCGCTCGTACCCAGCTACGTCCGGCGACGCAGGACGACTTCGACCTGCTCGTACCCGCGTGCGCCGCCGCCCACCACGAGGAGCTTGGCGTCAACCCGCTGCAGCGCGACCCCGAGAGCTTCCGCTGGCGGACGCGCATGCAGATCGAGGACGGCCGCTCCTGGTTGTGGGTAGTCGACGAGACGATCCTGTTCAAGGCCGAGGCCTCGGCGTGGACGCCGGCGGCGGTTCAGCTGCAGCAGGTCTGGGTGGATCCGCGCGTTCGCGGCCGTGGCTACGCGCAGCGCGGGATGCGCGACCTGTGCCGACTGCTGCTGGAGCGGGTGCCCGCGGTCTGCCTCTTCGTGCGCGCCGACAACGCCGCCGCGATCCGCGTCTACGAGCGGGTCGGGATGCGCCACACGATCTCGTACCGCAGCCTGGTCTTCGTGCACTGAGATCGTGGCGCGTCGCGCCTCGGTGCGGGCGGCCGCGGGCCGCGTCGGGAGGTCACGCGCTGCGACACTGTCCGCGTGGACGCTCCCGAGACCGATCCAGCCGCCCTCCGCGCCCGCGTCGAGGAGCAAATCCGTGCGCACGACCTGGTCGCGCCCGGCGGCGAGGTCGTGGCGCTCGTCTCGGGCGGCGCCGACTCGACCTGCCTCTGGCACGCGCTCCGCGAGCTCGGCTACAGCGTGTCCGCGCTGCACGTCAATCACGGCCTCCGCCGCGCCGAGTCGGACGAGGACGCCCGCTTCTGCCGCGAGGTGCTCGGGGCCGAGGTCGTCGACGCACCCGTTCCGCCGCGCCCGACCGAGGACGCGCTCCGCGCCGTGCGCTACTCCTTCGCAACCGACCGGCTCCGCGCGACGGGTCACACGGCCTCGGACCAGGTCGAGACCGTGCTCTACCGGCTCGTCTCCAGCGGCACGGCGAAGGCGATCAAGTCCAAGCGGGAAGACGGCGTCGTTCGGCCGCTGCTCACGCTCTGGCGCGAGGAGACCGAGGCCTACTGCCGCG
Source organism: Actinomycetota bacterium (assembly GCA_046728775.1). GTDB lineage: Bacteria > Actinomycetota > Thermoleophilia > Gaiellales > Gaiellaceae > AC-32. Next base: position 2,858 of record JBKPFI010000357.1, read on the forward strand.
C
>JBKPFI010000429.1:0-2142 GCA_046728775.1 Actinomycetota bacterium
CCGCAGCTCCGCGAGCGTCCGCACGCCGAGCACCCGCCCGATCTCGAGCATCCGCCTGACCGAGACCCCGAGGTAGCGCCCGACCCCTGCGAGCTCCGGCGAGACCTCGCGCTCCAGCTCTCGCAGTTCCGCGATCTCGCCGGTGTGGACGAGCTCGCGCAGCCGCCGGTCGATCCCGGGCCCGATCCCCCTCAGCTCCCGCGCCCGGCCTTGGCGGACGAGCTCCGCCACGGGCGCGGCCGTCGAGCGAATCAGGTCGGCGGCCCGCCGGTAGGCGCGCGCCGTGTACGGCCCGGCGCTTGCGAGCTCGAGCAGCGAGGCGAACTGGTCGAGGCGGTCGGCGATCTCGGCATTGCTCGGCGGTGTCCCCTGCACTGCGGGATAGTCTCTCGACCGGATGCCGACCGTTGTAGTTCCCTTCCGTCCGGAGAAGGCCAAGCAGCGCCTCGCGCCCGCGCCGGAGGAGGTTCGAGCGGCCCTCGCGGAGGCGATGCTGCAGGACGTGCTCGCCGCGGCGCGAGCCGTGGGCGACGTTCTCCTCGCAGACGCGGCCGGCGGCCAGGGCCGGGCGGTCGAGGCGGCGCTGCGCCGGGTCGAGGAGGGACCGATCCTCGTCGTCAACGCGGACCTGCCCTGCGCACGGCCGCGCGACCTGCTGACGCTGCTCGGGGCGCTCCCGGGTGGCGGCCTCGCGCTGGCTCCTGCCGCCGACGGCACGACGAACGCGCTCGCGCTCTCGGCGTCGCACCTCTTCGCGCCCCTCTACGGGCCGGGGAGCGCCGAGCGGTTCCTCGCCCGCGCCGAGCGCCTCGAGGTGCCGGCCGCGGTCGCGCGGATCCCGAACCTCGCCGACGACGTCGACACGCTCGCGGACCTCGAGCCACTCGACGGCCGTCTCGGCCCCCGCACCGCCGCAACGCTACGCGTTTTGGGATCACGCGCGGGCGCGGCCGAGTTACTGCGCAGCCACTCGGCAGTCCGATGAGGGTCGCCGTCCTCGCGGGCGGGCTGGGGGGCTCGAGGCTTGCCCGCGCGCTCGCCGAGGCGCTCGATCCCGCCGATCTCACCGTCGTCGGCAACGTCGGTGATGACGTCGAGGTGCTCGGACTGCACGTCTCACCCGACCTGGACACGATCCTCTACACACTCTCCGGCCGGCTCGACGAGACGAAGGGCTGGGGGCGGGCCGACGAGACCTGGCACGCGCTGGAGACCGCGGCCGAGCTGGGGGGCAAGACGTGGTTCCAGCTCGGCGACCGAGACCTCGGCGTGCACCTCGTCCGGACGGACGCGCTTCGGCGCGGGGAGCCGCTCTCTGCCGTGACGGCGAGCCTTGCGCGCGCGTTCGGGCTGGAGCCGACGCTTCTCCCGGCAAGCGACGATCGCCTGCGCACGTGGGTCGAGACTCCGGCCGGCGAGTTCCCGTTCCAGGAGTGGTTCGTGGCGCGGCAGCACCGGGACGAGGTCGACGGCGTCCGCGTCGAGGGCGCAGACGAGGCGCGGCCCGCCCCGGGCGTGCTGGAAGCACTCGACGAGGCCGACCTGATCGCGATCGCGCCGAGCAACCCGTACCTCAGCATCGGACCGATCCTCGCCGTCGCTCCGATCCGCAGCGCGATCGAGCGCCGCCGCGCCCCTGCCGTCGCTGTCAGCCCGCTGATCGGGGGCAGGAGCGTCCGCGGCCCGGCTGATCGCCTGCTCGCGCGGCTGGCGGGCGGCACCGGGCCGCAGCAAGTAACAGACTGTTACAAGGGGTTGATCGACGCGCTCGTGATCGACGAGGCCGACGCGGACGAGGGGGCCGACGTGCGGACGGTGGTCACGCGCACGCTGATGGACGATGCGGAGGGACGGCGGCGGGTTGCGGACGCCGTGCTCGAGACCGCCGGAGCGCTGCGGTGAAGGTCGCGATCGTCGGCGGCACCGGAACGTTCGGCCGTGCGCTGGCCCGGCGCCTGCACCTGCTCGGTGAGGAGGTCTGGATCGGCTCCCGTGACCTCCAGCGCGGCAAGGAGCGCGCGATCGAGCTCGGGGTCAGCGGCGGCGCCAACGAGGAGGTCGTCCAGAGCGTCGACCTCGTCGTGCTCGCGACGAAATCCAACGCCGCGCTCGAGACCGGCTCGTCGCTCGCCGACGCGATCG
>JBKPFI010000023.1:0-1686 GCA_046728775.1 Actinomycetota bacterium
CGTCGGCACGGAGATCCTCGTCAAGCACGAGAACCACCTCCCGACCGGTGCCTTCAAGGTGCGCGGCGGCGTCAACCTCGTCTCCCAGCTGAGCGAGGAGGAGCGGCGCCGCGGCGTCGTCACGGCCTCGACCGGAAACCACGGGCAGTCGATCGCCTTCGCCGCCGGCCTCTTCGGCGTGCGGGCAATCGTGTGCGTTCCCCAGGCCGCGAATCCGGTCAAGCTCGCGGCGATGGAACGGCTCGGCGCGGAGCTCGTCGTCCATGGCCACGATTTCGACGACGCTCGCGAGCATTGCGAGGCCCTCGCGCGCGAGCACGGCTACCGCTACATCCACTCCGGGAACGAGCCGCACCTGATCGCCGGCGTCGCGACGGCGACGCTCGAGCTGCTGGAAGGCCAACCCGACGTCGACGTGCTGATCGTGCCGATCGGCGGCGGCAGCGGAGCCGCCGGCGCCTGCGTCGCGGGCAAGGCGATCCGGGCGGAGCTCGAGGTGATCGGCGTGCAGTCGTCGGCGGCGCCCGCCGCCTACCGCTCTTGGCAGGCCCGGCAGCTGCTCGAGGACCGGATGGAGACGCGCGCCGAGGGGTTGGCCACCCGCGTCGCCTTCGAGCTTCCGCAGCGGATTCTCTGGGAGCGGCTCGACGACTTCGTGCTCGTCGACGAGGACGAGCTGGAACGGGCCGTCGTCCTGATGATCGAAGGGACGAGGAACCTCGTCGAGCCGGCCGGCGCGGCACCCCTCGCCGCGGCCCTGCGGCTGCGGGAGCGGCTCGCCGGCAAGAAGGTCGCGCTCGTCCTGAGCGGCGGCAACATCAGCCCCGCGCAGCTGCGCGAGATCCTCGCCGGAGAGGAGTAAGGTCCTCCCAGAAGCCGGCTCGGACTGCTCCGACCTGACGGCCGCGCTAGGCGGCAAAGAGTGCAGCGGAGGGCCGGCTTCGTCTCGCGTCAATCCTCGCGTGGCCCGCGAGCTTCACTAGCGAAGCGGCCCAAACGTCGGTGCCAGACACGGAAACGAAAAGCTCACCGAGGTTCCACAGTCGCCGGGTTTCAGCGGGGGCTTGGCGTATTGCCGGTGTCATTGCCGGTGTCAGGCACCGTCACGGAAGTGTCGCGGCGACCGAAGGGCCATCGCGTTCTCGCCGATGTCAGACACGAGCACGAAAGCGTCACGAGCGCCGCAAACGCGGGAGGAGCAGTGGGCTTGGCTCCTTGGTCGGTGTCAGACACCGTGACGTTAGGTTCGCGGCGGCCGGAGCGTCGGACCCGCTCAGGCGACGGCGGCTTCGCCGAGCAGCGCCTTCACCTCGGCGAAGAAGTCGGGCTCCGGCTTCACCCGGTAGTCCGTGCCGAACTGGAAGGTGCGCGGGCCCTCGGAGGTGACGAGGTCGAGCACCACCGGTGCCTCACCCGGGAAGTCGCGCACCACCGCGGCCAGCTCGCGGATGATTCCCGCCCGGGCGCGCCGCGCGTCCAGCCGGAGCCTCACCTCGCGCCGCTCCGGGGCCGCCTCGAAGGCGGTGACCTCCGTGGCGATCAGCTTCGACTCGCCCTCCTTGTGGTCGACCCGCGCCTTGACCACGAGCACCGCGTCCGGAACGAGCAGCTCGCGCGCCTCCGCGTAGACCGAGTTGAAGACCACGACCTCGGCGCTCCCGAGCACATCGTCGAGCCGCATGAAGA
>JBKPFI010000225.1:0-5844 GCA_046728775.1 Actinomycetota bacterium
CTGGAGGATCTGGTCGACGATCGTCTCCTGGCTCTGCCCCGCGATCGGGTGACCGCAGACCGGGCAGTGCGGCTTGCCGATGCGGGCGTAGAGCAGGCGCAGGTAGTCGTAGATCTCGGTCACCGTGCCGACGGTCGAGCGCGGGTTCCGCGAGGTCGTCTTCTGGTCGATCGAGATCGCGGGACTGAGGCCGTCGATCGAGTCGACGTCCGGCTTCTCCATCATCTGCAGGAACTGACGGGCATAGGCCGAGAGGCTCTCGACGTAGCGGCGCTGCCCCTCCGCGTAGATCGTGTCGAAGGCGAGGCTCGACTTGCCGGAGCCCGAAAGGCCGGTGACGCAGATCAGCGCATGCCGCGGCAGTCGGACGGTGATGTCCTTGAGGTTGTGCTCGCGAGCGCCGTGAACGACCAGCTCTTCCTGGGCCATAACCAAGCCATGTTACCCAGGCCGGTCGGATCGAACAAGTGTTCGCTTTAGGTGACGGTTTAGGTGACGCTTAGGTGATGTCGGCCCTCTTCACGGCCGCGCCTCCGACGACCGCGAAGCCCACCGTGTAGGCCAGCGCGAGGGCGAGGCCCGGCCAGAAGCTCAGGACGTCGGAGCCGTTCGCCCCGGCCTCCACCACTGCGGCGACCGCGTGGCCTGGCGCGTATTTCTGGATGCCCGCGATCGCGAGCAGCGGCTCGGCCACCAGCAGCCAGACGAGCGCCATCACGACGGCGGCGGTCTGCCGCCGCAGGACGGCACCGAGCCCGACGCCCAGCGCCCCGGTGATTGCCGCAGCGCCGATCGTCCCCAGCAGGAGGTACAGCGCGACGCGCGAGCCGAGGTGGAGCGGCACGGAACGCGCCGACAGCAGCAGGGCCGCGAACCCCCAGGCGAAGGCGGCCGAGAAGAGCGCCAGCGCGGCGCCTGCGAGCGCGGCCGAGACGACCTTCGCCGCGACCACCCGCTCCCGGACCGGCATCACGAGAAAGGTGTGGCTGATCGTGCCGTGCGCATACTCGCCCGCCGAGGAGACGATCCCGAGGATCAGCGAGATGAGAGCCGACACCGCCGCGATGCCGACGACGTCGCGCTGGGTGCTGGCCCGGTGGAGCTCGTCGAGTCCCCTCTGGGAGACGTCGAGCGAGATCACGAGCACCTCGAGCCCGAGGATCAGTAGCGCCAGCCAGAGCAACAGCCGCGTCGTCCGCAGCTTGAGGAGCTCGGAGCCGACGAGACGGGTCAGGAGCGCTCCTCCCCGGTCAGCTCGAGGAAGACCTCCTCGAGCGTCGCCTCCTCCGCGCGCAGCTCGTGCAGGACGATCCCGGCGGCCGCCGCGAGCTCACCGATGCGTTCCGGCGGGGCAGCCACGCGCAGTCGTCCGTTCGCTGCCGCCGCGGTCTCGAGCCCTGCCGCCACGAGCCGCTCGCGCAGCCGCTCCGCCTCCGGGGAGCGCACCACCGAACCGCCCGCCGAGCGGGTCGTCAGTGCCTCCAACGGCTCCTGTGCAACGAGGCGCCCGCGGTGGATGATCACGACCTCGTCCGCGATCTGGGCCACCTCGGCCAGCACGTGGCTCGAGATGAAGACCGTGCCGCCGTCCGCCGCGAACGAGCGCAGGAAGTCGCGGAGCCAGCGGATTCCCTCCGGGTCGAGCCCGTTCGCGGGCTCGTCGAGCACGAGCAGCCGCGGCTTCCCGAGCAGCGCCCCGGCGACGCTCAAGCGCTGTCGCATGCCCAGCGAGTAGCCGCCGACGCGCCGCCGGCCCGCGGCCGTGAGGTCGACCGCCGCGAGCACCTCGTCGACGCGCTCAATCGGCAGCCCCGCCGCGAGTGCGAGCACCCGGAGATGGTTCCGCCCGGAGCGGCCGGGATGGAAGCTCTCCGACTCGAGCACCGCGCCGACCGTCGTGAGCGGGTCGTCGAGCTGGGCATACCTCCTCCCCTCGACGCGCGCCTCGCCGGACGTCGGCAGCACCAGCCCGAGCAAGGCCCGCAGCGTCGTCGACTTGCCGGCGCCGTTGGGCCCGAGGAAGCCGGTGATTCGTCCGGGCTGGATCGAGAACGTGAGGTCGTCGACGGCGACCGTCGAGCCGAAGCGCTTGGTGAGCCCCCGCACCTCGACGGGAGGCGCGTCCGACATCAGCCGGCGAGACGTTCGACGAGCCGGTACACGCTCCGCGCCCGCGGCACGTGATCGATCTCGAGCGGTCCGGCCACGAGCGTACCGTAGCCCAGGACCCGCCCGGGAAAGCTCTGCTCCAGCTCCAGCTTCTCGACCGTCCGCAGCCGCACGGCCGAGCTCCGCCGCCGCAGCGTCCCGTCGAGGACGCAGAGCTTCTCGGTCGTGATCACGAGGCGCGTCCGCTCCCAGAGCCACACCGCGCGCAGGCAGACAGCAGCCCCGGCCGTCACCAGGGCCGCCCCAGGCACGGCTAGAGGCGAGGGCAGGGCGAGCAGGACGGCGCCGACGCTCGCGAGCACGCCGGCCTGCGCCAGCGGGCGCGCCAGGACGACGCCGTGACGGCGCGCGTCGAAGCAGACCTGCTCGTCGGGGTGCGCGAGCATCGCCGGGCCGGATTCTCCGCCGGGGCGGCCGCTCCTTCGGCCGCGTTTGCGACGACCGCTACGTGGCGAGAACCCCCGCAGCATGGGTGAAACCGCCCGCAAGGCCTTCGTGGCCACGCTCGTCGCCGTGACCGTGGTCGCGCTGGCGCTCGCGCTGTGGAAGCTGAAGATCGTGATCGCGCTCGTCTTCCTCGGCTTCATCGTCGCCGCCGCGATGCGCCCCGGCGTCGACCGGCTCGCGGAGCACCACGTCCCGCGTCCACTGGGAGTGGCCTTGCACTACCTCGCCCTGGTGGGGGCGGTCGGGGTGCTGCTCTGGCTCGCCGTCCCGCGCGCGATCGACCAGGTCAACGAGGCGATCGGCGGCGTCCCGACTTCTCAGCAGGAGTTGAAGGAGAAGGCGAGGCACTCGACGGGAATCAAGCATCAGTTCTTCGTCGGCCTGCAGAAGCGGCTCAAGAAGCTGCCCTCAGCCGGCAGCATCGTCCATCGCTCGGTCACGATCGGGACGAAGGCGCTCGAGGCGATCGTCGGGATCTTCTTCGTCTTCGCGACGGCGGCCTACTGGATCTTCGAGCGCGAGCGCGCGATGGCCTACGTCACCGCGCTCTTACCACGAAAGCACCGGGGCACCGCACGCGACACCTGGGAGTTGATCGACGCCAAGCTCGGCGCCTACGTCCGCGGAACGCTGCTCCTGGTCGCCTTCGTCGCGACCGTGCTCTCGCTCGCCTTCTGGGCGATCGGCGTGCCGTTCTGGCTCCTGCTCGGGGTCTTCGCGGGCGTGGTCGAGATCGTGCCGGTGATCGGACCGCTCATCGCAGGCATGACGGCGGTCGGTGTCGGCCTGACGGACTCGTGGCAGGTCGCGCTGTACGCGCTGATCGCGGTGGTGGTCGTGCGCCAGTTCGAGGATTACGTCGTGATCCCGCGCGTGATGGGGCACGTCACGGGGCTTTCGCCGCTGCTCGTGCTCGTCGGTGTGAGCGCTGTGGGGCTGCTCTTCGGCGGCTTCTACGTCCTGATGGCGACGCCGTTCATCGCTCTGATCGCGACGCTCGTCGACGTCATCGTCCGCGACCGCAACCCTGCCGACGAGGAGACTCCCGCGGTGCTGTTCGCGAAGGAGAAGGTCAGCTAAGGCGAAGCGGACGGTCAGCTAGGCCTTACGCCAACGGCCGAAGACCAGGCCGCCGAGCGTGAAGCCGAGGCCGAAAGTCCCGAGCGCAAAGGCGCCGATCGCGACCGCCTTGCGCCAGGAGGAAAGCCTCGCCCAGCGCCCGAGCGCCTCGCGGTCCTCGGCCGTGAGCGGCTCGCCGCGCCGCTGCTTGCGAAGGGCGCCGCCGGCCCTCAGGCCGAGGTAGAGGTCGTCGAAGATCTCGGCGGTTTCATCGGACATGATTTGAGTGTATAGCCTGCTTCGCCGTTGTCTCTGCGCCTCCTCCACCTCTCGGACCTGCACGCCGGAAGCGTGGAAGAAACCGCCGTCGAGACGCATCTGGCGCGCTTGGTCGAACGGATCGAGCCGGAGCTGATCGCGGTCACCGGCGACCTGGCGCACCGCGGCCGACGGCGCGAGCACGAGCGCGCGGGGGCCTTCCTGCGCGGGCTCGGCCGGCCTCTGCTCGTGATCCCAGGGAACCACGACATCCCGTACACGTTCCCGGCTCGCTTCACGCGCCCGTGGGCAGAGTTCGAGCGGCAGTGGTCGACGGTCGAGCCCGTCTTCCGCTCTGATGGGCTGTTCGTCGTCGGCCTCAACTCCGTCCGGCCCTGGCGCCACCAGTCCGGCGGGATCCGCGGCTCACAGATCGCAAGAGCCGCGGAGCTGCTCCGTGAAGCGCCCGCGGATGCGCTGCGCGTCGTCGCCCTGCACCACCACCTGATCGGCGCGCCGTGGCGCTCGCGGAAGAAGCCTGTCGCGCGGCGCTCGGAGGTGCTGGCAGGCCTCGTCGACGCGGGAGCGGAGCTGATTCTGGCCGGGCACATCCACCAGTCCGCGACGAGCGAGCGGCACGAGTTCGAGGTCGAGCGAAACGGCCTCCGCGGCGTCACGGTCTCGGTCGCGCCGGGCCTCGGGCAGCCACGCCCGAACCGGCGCGGCGAGGCACGCGGCCTGCACGTCTATGAGGCGAGCACGGACACGCTGCTCGTGCAGACCTACGTCTGGCGCGAGGGCGACTGGGGCCTCACGGCCACGCGGAGGTTTCCACGCGGCCGTGAGCCGTTGACAACCGAACCAGCCTAGTGCTCGGCGGCTAGGTGCCCAGGACCCCGGATCGACGCTCTCCGAAGAACCGGCCGACGAGTGCGACGAGGATGATCGCGACGATCACGCCGACCAGGAACTCGAGCCACCCGCTCGAGAAGATCAGGCCTGCGACCACCAGGGAGGCGATGCCGATGAGGATCATGACGATCCAGCCCATCGGATCCCTTCCCGGATGCAGCAGGCGCCCGAGAGCCCCGACCAGCGCACCAACGAGTATCAGCCATATCCAATGCATGGCGCACTCCTATCCACCCGGATTGCAGGGAAAACCTGCTTCGACTACTGCCGCGCGAGGAGCTTCGCCTTCTTCTCCTCGAACTCCTCCTGCGTAAGCAGGCCTTCGTCCCGCAGCTCGCTGAGCTTGCGCAGCTGGTCGGAGATGTCGCTGCCACCGTCACCGCGCCTGGCGGACGAGCCGAAGAGGTCGCTGGTTCGGGCGCGCCGAGGCGGCGGCCGGTGGGCCTCCGGCCCGGTGATCGGCCGGTGCTGGATGTAGCGGCGGTACGCGATCAGCAGCAGTGTCGCGGTCAGGATCGAGCCGATCAGGATCGCGAAGATGCTGCCCGAGTCTTGCTCGACCCCGAACAGCGCACCGGCGATGCCGCCGCCGAGGAACGAGCCGAAGACCCCGAGCAGGATGGTCATCGGCACCGACATCGGGTCCGGCCCGGGGACTGCCCAGCGCGCCAGCGCGCCGATGATGAAGCCGGAGACGAGGACCTGGATGATCGCGCCGAGCATGCGCGAATGCTACGCGGGCGCTTCGGCCGTGGCCTGCAAGTCTCGGCGCAGCTCCTTGATCTCGTCGCGCAGCTTCGCCGCGTACTCGAAGCGCAGCTCCTCGGCGGCCGTGTACATCTCCTCCTCGAGCTGGATCACGAGCCGCTCGAGCTCCGCGGGCGCCATGCCCTCGACCTCCTTGCGGCCCCTGCGGCGGCGGCCGGGCACTGTCGGCGACTCCAGCGCGAGGAACTCCGCGATGTCGGAGACGCCCTTGACGATCGACTCCGGCGTGAT
>JBKPFI010000305.1:0-8272 GCA_046728775.1 Actinomycetota bacterium
TACGAGGGCCGCGGCTCGCCGCACGCCGAGGTTGCGGCGTTGGAGGCCGCGGGCGAGCGGGCGCGGGGCGCGACGCTGTACGTCTCGCTCGAGCCCTGCGCCCACCACGGCAGCACGCCGCCGTGCGCCGACGCCGTGGTCGCCGCCGGGGTGGCGCGGGTGGTGGCGGCGGTCGGCGATCCGAACCCGCTCGTCGACGGACGCGGATTCGAGCGACTGCGCGCGGCCGGCGTCGAGGTCGAGGTCGCCGACCTGTGGGAGGCGCGCCGCCAAAACGAGGAATGGCGCGTCTGGATCTCGCGCGGCCGTCCCTTCGTGACCTACAAGGTCGCGATGACGCTCGACGGCAGGGTGACGGTGCCGGGATCCCGCTGGGTGTCGGGTGAGGAGAGTCGGCGCCGCGTGCACGAGCTGCGCGCGGCCGCGGACGCGGTCGCGGTCGGAATGGGCACCGTGCGGGCAGACGACCCGGCCCTGACCGCACGGGGGGTGGAGGTGTCGACGCAGCCGCGCCGGCTCGCGTTCGGCCGGGGCCCGCTGCCGTCGGGCTCCGAGCTGGAGCTGCACTCGGGGCCGCTCGAGGAGGAGCTTGGGGCGCTGGCGGGGGAGGGCGTGCGCTCACTCCTGCTGGAGGGGGGGCCGACGCTGGCGGCGTCCTTCCTCGCCGCCGACCTCGTGGACAAGCTGCTCGTCTTCGTGGCGCCGAAGCTCGCAGGCGAGGGACCGGCGCCCCTGGCGGCGCTGCCGGAGCCGCGCGTGCTGCGTCGCCTGTCGGCGGAACCGGTGGGAGAGGACGTGCTGCTGACGGCGTACCTGCGCGAGCCCTGAATCCGCCGAGGCCACTTCGCTGCTAACTGCGGTTCGCCCAGCCTCCTCCGCGAGGCGATCGTATTCGGGAAGCGCGCACGTGTCTGTGACGGGTTCGTGCCGAAAGCGCGCCGGGACGTTCGGGCCGCGCGGCCGGGCTACGCTTGGCGCATGTTCACGGGCATCGTTCGCGAGCGCGGGCGCATCGTCGCGGCCACCGGCAACGGAGGCGGCGTCCGCCTCCGCATCGAGGCCGAGCAGACGGCCGCCGATGCCAGGCCGGGCGACTCGATCGCCGTCGCCGGCTGCTGCCTGACCGTCACCGCTGTCGACGACGGTTCGCTCGAGTTCGACGCGGTGCCGGAGACGCTCGCGCGCACCAACCTCGGGCGGCTCGAGCGAGGGTCTGAGGTCAACCTCGAGCCGGCGCTGCGGGCGGGCGAGCCGCTGGGCGGGCACTTCGTCCAGGGCCACGTCGACGGCGTCGCCCACGTCCAGTCGCTCGAGCGTGACGGCGAGGGAGCGCGCCTCCGCCTCCAGCTCGACCCCGAGCTTCTCCGCTACTGCGTCGAGAAGGGGTCGCTGACTGTCGACGGCGTCTCGCTCACGGTCGCCGGGCTTCGCGAGGAAGGCATCGAGATCGCGCTCGTCCCGTTCACGCTCGAGCACACGACGCTCTCGTCGCTGCGGCCGGGCGGCGAGGTCAACGTCGAGGTCGACGTGCTCGCGAAGTACGCCGAACGGTTTTCGTCGCCCTGAGGGTTACGATCCGTAGCGAGATGGACCGCACCGAGCACGCCGCTGCGTTCGCCACCGTCGAGGAGGCGATCGAGGACATCCGCGAGGGCAAGTTCGTGGTCGTCGTAGACGCGGCGGACCGCGAGAACGAAGGCGACCTCACGATCGCCGCGCAGTTCGCTACGCCCGAGGCGATCAACTTCATGGCCACGCACGGCCGCGGCCTGATCTGCCTCTGCCTGACCGAGGAGCGCTGCGACGACCTGCGGCTGCGCCCGATGACCGACCGCAACGAGACCCCTTTCGGCACGGCGTTCACGATCTCGATCGAGGCGCGCGAGGGGGTCACGACCGGGATCTCCGCGCACGACCGCTCGCGGACCATTCAGGTCGCGATCGACCCGAGCAAGGGCCCCGGCGACCTCGTGCAGCCGGGCCACGTCTTCCCGCTGCGGGCGCGCGCCGGGGGAGTTCTCCGCCGCGGCGGCCAGACGGAAGCGGCGGTCGACCTCGCGCGGCTCGCCGGCCTCAACCCCGCGGGTGTCGTCTGCGAGGTGATGAAGGACGACGGGACGATGGCGCGCGTCCCCGATCTGATCTCCTACTGCGCCGAGCACGGCCTGAAGCTGATCACGGTCGCCGACCTGATCGAGTACCGGCGCCGGCACGAGAAGCTCGTCGAGCGCACGACCTCGGTGCGCCTGCCGACGGCGTACGGTGACTTCACCGCCGTCGCCTTTCGCGAGCGGCCGACGGGCAAGCACCACCTCGCGCTCGTGAAGGGCGAGGTCGACGGACGGCAGGACGTTCTCGTCCGTGTGCACTCGGAGTGCCTGACCGGCGACGTCTTCCACTCGCTGCGCTGCGACTGCGGTGAGCAGCTCGACCAGGCGCTGCAGCAGATCGCGGCCGAGGACCGCGGCGTCCTGCTCTATATGGCGCAGGAGGGGCGCGGGATCGGGCTGCTGAACAAGCTGCGGGCCTACGAGCTCCAGGAGCAGGGGCTCGACACCGTCGAGGCGAACCTCGAGCTCGGCTTCGCCGCAGACGCGCGCGAATGGGGGATCGGCAACCAGATCCTCGCCGACCTCGGGCTGACGACGATCAGGATCCTGACGAACAACCCGAAGAAGATCAGCGGCCTCGAGGGGTACGGTCTGACCGTGGTAGAGCAAGTGCCGATCGAGACGCCGCCCAACACGGAGAACCGCCGCTACCTCGCTGCCAAGCGGGAGAAGCTCGGGCACCGGCTGCACCACCAGGACCTCCGCTTCGAGGTCGGCGAGCGGTGAGCGAAGGGCTCGACCGGCCGCGCCTCGGGCTGACCCCGGAGCCGGACGAGGAGCGGCGCGAGGACGTGCTCGAGGGCGAGCCGGCCGACGCGACCGAGGTGAACGAGGTCCGGGAGGCGGAGCCGCGCGTCGAGCCGGAAGAGGAAGCGGCCGACGACGCCCCGGCCGAGGGCGAGGCCGAGGAGGTCCCGGCCGAGGAGGACGAGCCGCCGCGCGGGGCGGCCCAGCATGCGCCCGGCGAGCTCCGGATCCCTGACGGCTACGGCGTCATCCAGGGCCAGCCGACCGGGGCGCGGCGGGCGGTGGGCGTGGTCGTCGCGCGTTTCAACGGCTCGCTCACCGGTGAGCTGCTCACCCGTGCGCTCGAGGAGCTCGAGCGGGCCGGCGTCGGGCGCGAGGCGGTCACGGTGATTCCCGTTCCCGGCGCGTTTGAGCTGCCGCTCGCCGCGATGGCGCTGGCCAAGACGCGCCGCTACTCCTGCATCGTCGCGCTCGGCGCGGTCGTGCGCGGCGAGACGCCCCACTTCGAGTTAATCGCCAGCGAGGCGGCGAGCGGTCTGCAGCTGGCCGGGCTGGAGACGGGAGTGCCAGTCGCCTTCGGCGTCCTCACCACCGACAGCGAGGAGCAGGCTCGCGCCCGGCTCGACAAGGGCGCGGAGGCCGTCCGGACGGCGCTCGAGATGGCCGACGTCTTCTCGCAGCTCCGCGCCGCGGCAGGCACTGCCGCCTCGTAGCGGCAGCGCGGCCGAGACGGCGCGTTCGGCTACACTCCGCCGCCGTGTCCAAGGTCTGCGCAGTCTGCGGGAAGAAGCCGTCGTTCGGCCACAGCCGGAGCCACTCGATGGTGGCCACGAAGCGGCGCTTCAACCCGAACCTCCAGCGCGTCCGCGTGCTGCTGGACGGCACCCCGACCCGCGCCTACGTCTGCACGCGCTGCCTCAAGGGCGGCAAGGTCCAGAAGGCCGTCTAGCCGGCGCCGCCGCTGGCCGCGGCGTTTGGCGGGTAAGGCGCACCCAGCCTCCTCCCCACTGCGAGCATATTGGGGGTGTGCGCACGTGTCTGTGACGGGCCGTCACGAAAGCGTGCTGGCTGCGGATTGCGCAACCGGGCGCGCGGGACGAGGCGTCTAAGCGAGTGTTGGACGAAGGCGGCCTTACCATCCCGTCCGAGCTCGGGCGGATCACGGTCTCGCCCGGCGCGATAGCGCAGATCGTTGGACGCGTGGCGGCCGAGTGCTACGGGGTCGTGGGCATGTCGTTGCGCGCGCCCGGCCCCGCCCGCGATCGTGTGTCACGGCTGCTGCCGAAGGGCAAGCCGCTGCGCGGGATCGTGGTGCGCGACGCTGACGGCGCGGTCGCGCTCGAGCTCTACGTCGTCGTCGCCTATGGCCTGAACCTCGCGGAGGTCGCCGCCACCGTCCGCTCGCGGGTGGCGTACGAGGTCGAGCGGCTGACGGGCTTGCAGGTCGCATCGGTCGACGTGCACATCCAGGACGTGAAGCGAAGCGCATGAGCGAGCTCGAAACCGTTCGCGCCCTGGCCCGCGGCGCGCTCGGCTCGCTGGAGCTGAGCCGCGAGCGAATCGACGACCTGAACGTCTATCCGGTGCCCGACGGAGACACCGGCACGAACCTCACGTTGACCGTGCGCGGAATCGTCGAGGCGCTCGAGGCCTCCCGGGCGCCGCACCGGCAAGCTCTGGCGGGCGAGGTGACGCGCGCCGCCCTGATGTCAGCCCGGGGCAACTCGGGCGTCATCCTCTCGCAGATCGTCCGCGGCGCCGCCGAGGTGCTCGGCGCGGCCGGCGCGATCGACGCCGAGGTGGCGGCACGCGCCTTCCGCAACGGCAGTGACGAGGCGTACCGGGCGGTGCGACAGCCGGTCGAGGGGACGATGCTGACGGTCATCCGCGAGCTCGCCGAGGCCGCGGAGGCGCACGCAGGCAGCCAACCTGTCGAGCTCCTTGCCCTGCTCGTCGAGCGAGGCGAGGAGTCGGTCGCTCGCACCACCGACCAGCTGGACGTCCTCCGCGAGGCGGGCGTCGTCGATGCGGGCGGGGCCGGCCTCGTCGAGCTCGTCCGCGGCCTGGCCGCCGCCGCGGCGGGCGAGCCCGTCGCCGAGGCGGCCGCTGAGCGCTATGCGCCGCTGGACCAGGACGCGGTCCATCGGGAGCTCTCGCGCTACCGCTACTGCACCACCTTCGTGGTCGAGGGGACGGAGCTCGACGCCGCCACCCTCGAGGGGGAGCTCGAGCGCCTCGGCGACTCGCTGCTGGTCGTCGGCGACGCAAGCGCGCTCAAGCTCCACGTCCACACCGACGACCCCGGCGCGGCGCTCAGCCTCGGCTCGCGCGCGGGCGCGATCGAAGGCGTCGAGATCGCCGACATGCACCGCCAGACGGAGCAGCGCGAGGACCGCCTGCTGGCCGTGCTTCCCGGCGAGGAGACACGGTCTGCTGTTGTCGCGGTGGTCGCGGGCGACGGCAACCGGCGCCTGTTCGAGGATCTCGGCGCGGCGCGGATCGTCCAGGGCGGCCAGACGATGAACCCCTCCACCGCCGACCTGCTCCAGGCGGTCGACGCGGTCGCCGCCGCCGAGGTCGTCTTGCTACCGAACAACTCGAACGTCGTGATGGCGGCCGAGCAGGCCGCGCGTGTGGCAGGAAAGCGGGTGCAGGTCGTGCCGACCGAGTCGATCCCGGCCGGCCTCGCCGCGCTGGTTGCCTTCCACCGTGAGCGCTCCGCGGAGGAGAACGCGGCCGCCATGCGCGACGCGCTGGCCGGGCTCGCGACCGGAGAGGTCACGGTGGCGTCCCGCGACGCCTCGGCCAACGGCGTGGCCGTCCGCGAGGGCGAGTACCTCGCGCTGCTCGACGGCGCGGCGGTCGCCTCGGGCCCTGCCTTCGACCAGGTCGTCCGCGAACTCCTGGAGCGGCTTCTCGCCGAGCCGCGCGACGTGCTCACGATCCTGTGCGGCGAGGACGCTCCCGAGCTGAACGGCCTTCTGGACGAGCTCGCCGCGGAGCATCCGGAGCTCGAGCTCGACGTCCACGACGGTGGGCAGCCCCACTATCCGTTGCTCCTCTCCGCCGAGTAGTCTCGGCTTGTGAGCGCACCGATCCGGGTCGTCCTCGTCGAGGACAACGAGGTCTTTCGGGAGGCGCTCGAGCTGCTGCTCGGCCTCCGCTCCGACATGACGGTCGTCGCTTCGGTGCCCGACGGAGCCGACGCCGCGGCAGCCGTGGCCGAGCTACAGCCCGACGTGGTGCTGATGGACTACCGGCTGCCCGGCCTCGACGGTGTCCAGGCGACGCGGGCGGTGCTTGAGGCATGCCCGGACACGGCCGTCGTCTGTCTCACCGCCTCGGCGAACCTGCGCGAACGGGACGCCCTGACCGACGCGGGCGTGGTCGCCTTCCTGCGCAAGGACGAAGGCCTCGACGCGATCGTCGCGGCGATCCGCGACGCCGCGCAGGCGCCGACCGCCTAGTGGAGCTGACGGCCGAGAACACCGCGATCGTCGTCGATTCGACCGCGGACTTCCCCGAGGCGCCGCAGCGGTTCCCGAACTGGCGCGTCGTCCCGCTGTACGTGCGCTTCGGGGACGAGAGCTACCGCGACTACGTCGAGCTCGACCCTCCTGCGTTCTACGAGCGCTTGCGCGGCGCGGCCGAGACGCCGTCGACGTCCCAGCCCACCCCCGGCGACTTCCTCGCGGCGTACGAGGAGCTCGAGGGCTACGAGCGGATCCTGTCGCTGCACATCGCGGGGAAGCTCTCCGGCACGATCGAGAGCGCCCGCTCGGCGGCGCGGCTGCTGGGCGACGACCGCGTCCGCACAATCGACTCGGAGAGCGCGTCGGCTGCGATCGCGATGCTCGGCCTCGCGATCCAGCGCAGGCTCCAGGGTGGCACGAGCGACGAGGAGGTCGACCGCCTCGTCGAGCGCTACCGCCGGGATGCCGGCCTGCTTTTCACGGTCGAGACGCTCGAGTACCTCACGCGCGGGGGCCGCATCGGGCGGGCCCGGGCCTGGGCGGGCGAGCTGCTCCACATCAAGCCGATCCTCTCGATCAAGCAGGGCGAGGTGCTTCCGGTGAAGCGCGTCCGCGGGAACCGCAAGGCGTTCAACGAGTTCGCCTCCGCGTTCGAAAGTGGGACGCGCGACGAGCCCAGCCTGCGCGTCGGCATCGCGCACGCCGACGCCCCGGAACGGGCCGAGGCGCTGCGGAAGATGGTTCTCCATACACGCCCGGCGGCGGAGGTCGAGGTCGTGACCACGCTCGGCCCCGTCGTCGGCGCGCATGCAGGCCCGGGCACAGTCGGCTTCTTCTGGTTCGACGACGCCCTGTGAGCCGCAGCGGTTCCTAGACTGGCCGCGTGTCCAGAGCGTTCGCCGGGGCAGATGCGCCGTCGCGCTGGCCGCGCCTGCGCGCGACGCCGCGGCCGGAACGCGTCGAGCAGCCGGTCTCGGCGCTCTCAGGCGTCGGCCCCGCGCTCGAGAAGAGGCTCGCCAAGCTCGGGTTGCGCACGGTGCGCGACCTGCTCGAACACCGGCCGCACCGCTACGAGGCGGCGGTTCCGGAGCGCCGCATCGCCGACCTGCTCGCCGAGGAGGAGAGTGCGATCGCGGGCGAGGTGCGCTCGGTGTCCGTACGCCGCCCCCGGCGGAACCTGGCGATCGTCCAGGCTCGGGTCGGCGACGGCAGCGGCGAAATCGCTGCCGTCTGGTTCAACCAGGCGTGGCTCGCCGAGAAGCTGCAGCCCGGGACGCGCGTGCGCCTGCGCGGGCAGCTGAAGCGGAACGGCTTCCAGGTTCGCTCCTACGACCTGAACGGCGTCGCGGCCACCGCCGACTTCGCGCCGGTCTACCCGGCGAGCGAGGAGGTGACCCCGCAGCGGCTGCGCGGGCTCGTGGAGCGGGCCCTGCCGCACGCCTGCGACCTGCCCGACCCGCTGCCGGCCGAGCTGAAGGTTGCGCAGAGCCTGCCGCTCCGCGCCGACGCGCTCTGGGCGCTGCACCGGCCGCGCTCGCTCGACGAAGGAGAGACCGGCCGCCGGCGGCTCGCGTTCGACGAGCTGCTCGTGCTGCAGGTCGGGCTCGCGCGGGCGCGCGCGGGGAGGGAGGCGGCAGTCGCGACGGCGCTCGGGGAGCCCGGCGAGCTGGTTGCTCGCTACCGGGCGCTGCTGCCGTTCGAGCTGACGCCCGACCAGGAGCGGGCGATCGCGGAGATCGACCGCGACCTGGCGCGCGAGGCGCCGATGCAGCGGCTCCTGCAGGGGGACGTCGGCTCCGGCAAGACGGTCGTCGCGCTGTACGCGCTGCTGCGCGCGGTCGAGGCCGGCCGGCTCGGCGCGCTGATGGCGCCCACGGAGACGCTCGCCGAGCAGCATTTCCTGACGATCGAGCCGCTGTGCGCGGAGCTCGGGGTGCGGGT
>JBKPFI010000321.1:0-1781 GCA_046728775.1 Actinomycetota bacterium
GATCACCGCTTCGAGACGAACGTTCCCGGCGTCTACGCCGCGGGAGACATCGCACGCTTCCTCGACCCAGTCTTCGAGCGCCGCCGGCGGATCGAGCACTGGTCGAACGCCGACTACCAGGGCCGGCAGGTCGGGAGGATCTTCGCGGGCGCCGACGGAGGCTACGACGCCGTCTCGACGTTCTTCACGGAGTCGTTCGGCCTCACGCTGAAGGTCTTCGGCGACGTCTCCGAGCACGACGAGCGCATCGCGCGCGGCACGTTCGCCGGAGGCGACGCGGTCGTCTTCTACCTCGCCGGCGGCCGGCTCGTCGGGACGCTGCACACCGGCCAGGACGAGGCGACCGAGGGGACGCTGAAGGAGCTCATCTCCGCGCGCGCCGAGCCGCTCGAGCTCTCGCTCCTCGCCGACGAGACGGTTCCCCTCGATTCGGTCTTCGGCTCCGGCATCGCTCTCACGAGAGGAGGTACAGCATGACTTCGACCAGGAAGATCCCGCTCGCCGCGGCGGTCGCCGCGCTCGGGGCGGCGCTCGCGCTCGCCTTCTCGGCCGGGCCGTCGCACGAGGCGGCCTCGGCGGCGGCGCGGCCGCAGCTCTCGGCCAAAGCGGTCGCCTTCCGCTCCACGATGGCCAAGCTCTGGGAAGACCACATCGTCTGGACACGAATGGTGATCGTCGACTTCGCCGCCGGGCTGCCGGACCTGACGACGGCGGAGGCCCGGCTGCTGCGCAACCAGCGCGACATCGGCAACGCGATCAAGCCGTACTACGGGGCGGCGGCCGGGAGGAAGCTCACGAGCCTGCTCCGCACGCACATCCTCGAGGCCGTCCCCGTCCTCGCGGCGGCCAAGGCGGGCGACAAGACGAAGCTCGCGAGCGCCCTGAAGGCCTGGTACGCGAACGCCCGCCAGATCGCCGCCTTCCTCAGCAAGGCGAACCCGCACAACTGGCCCTTCAGGATGACGAACGCGATGATGCGGCAGCACCTCGCGCTCACCACGAAGGAAGCGGCGGCGCGCCTACAGGGGAAGTGGGCCGCGGACGTCGCCGCCTACGACCAGGTGCACACGGAGATCCTGGAGATGGCCGACATGCTCAGCTCGGGGATCATCCGCCAGTTTCCAAGCCGCTTCTGAGCGGCGGCGCTGCGGCGGCCTCGCCGGCCGGGGCCGCCACAGGCGCCGCGGCGGCCTGCTCGCTCGCGGGCGAGAGCGTCGTCCGCAGCGGCACCTCCTTCAACAGCCACGAAAGGAGGAACGGCACCGCGGCGAGAGCCATCCCCCAGAGGAAGACGCCGTGGAGCGCGTGGGCGAAGGCCTGCAGGAAGTCCGCGTGGACCGCGGCCGGCAGGTCCCTCGCCTGCTCAGGGTCGAGGTGCACGCCGCTGCCCAGGCGCTCGGTGACCGCCGTCGGCAGCCGTGCGAGCTGGTCCGAGAGCCTCGTCGCGAAGATCGTCCCGAAGATCGCGACGCCGAAGGAACCGCCGACCGAGCGGAAGAAGGTCGCGGTCGAGGTGGCGACGCCGATCTCCTGCGGGCGGACGTCGTTCTGGACGACCAGCACGAGCACCTGCAGCACGAGCCCGATGCCGATTCCGACGACGAGCATGTAGACCGACGCGAGCCAGGGCGCGGTGCCGACACCGAGCCGCGAGAGCAGGAACATGCCGGCGACCAGGACGGCCGTCCCGACGATGGGAAAGATCTTGTAGCGGCCGATACGGCTGATCGCCCGGCCCGAGGCGACCGCGGCCACGAGCAGTCCGGCCATCAGCGGCAGGA
>JBKPFI010000242.1:0-11215 GCA_046728775.1 Actinomycetota bacterium
ACCGCCGGCTCGGTGCGCCTCGCGAGCGACCGGCTCGAGGAGACCTTCCTCGTCATCTCCGGCGACGCGCTCTGCGACGTCGACCTCACCGACCTGATTCGCTTCCACCGCGAGAAGGGAGCGGCGGTCACGATCGGGCTCAAGTCCGTCGAGAATCCGCTCGAGTTCGGGATCGTGGTCACCGACGACGACGGGCGCATCGAGCGCTTCCTGGAGAAGCCGTCGTGGAGCCAGGTCTTCTCGGACACGATCAACACCGGCATCTACGTCCTCGAGCCCGAGGTGCTGCGCCACGTGCCGACCGACCGGCCGTACGACTTCTCGAAGGAGCTCTTCCCGCTGCTCTTGGAGATGGGCCGGCCGATGTACGGGTACGTCTTCGACGACTACTGGCAGGACATCGGCAACCTCGACCAGTTCCGGCAGGCGAACTTCGACGCGCTCGACGAGCGCGTGCGGCTGAACATCCCCGGGATCCGGCTGCGCGGGAACGTGTGGCTGGGGGAGGGGGTGGAGGTGGACGACCTCGACTCGATCGAGGGCCCGGTCTTCCTCGGCAACTACTGCCGTATCGCTCCCGACGCAACCGTAGGCGCCTACTCGGTGCTGGGGTCCAGTGTGACGCTGCTCGAGCGTGCGCGAACCGAGCGCTCGGTGATCGACGCCTCGACGCACATCGGGCGCAGCGCGCGTGTCGAGGGCGCTGTGGTCGGCCGCGCGTGCGACATCCGCGCCCACGCCCACGTGCAGGAAGGCGCCGCGATTGGCGACGAGGTCACGCTCGGCGCGCAGAGTGCCGTGATGCCGCAGGTGCGGATCTACCCGTACAAGGAGGTGGAGACCGGCGCGCAGATCCACGAAAGCCTGATCTGGGAGTCGCGGGCCTCGTCCGACCTGTTCGACGCGAACGGCGTGAGCGGGCTAGTGAACGTCGACCTGACGCCGGAGGTCGCCGTGCGCCTGGCCGCTGCTCTGGGCACTGCGCTCAAACGCGGTGCCCGCGTGGTCGCCAGCCGTGAATCGGCTCCGGCGTGCCGGATGATCAAGCGAGCGATGATCTCCGGGCTCAACTCGACCGGGGTCAACGTCGCCGACCTGCGCGTCTCGCCCGCGGCGGTGAGCCGCCACCTCCTGAAGAGCGAGGGCTTCGACGCCGGCTTCCACGTCGGCGTGAGCTACAGCGACCCCGAGCTGCTCGCGATCCGCTTCTACGAGCAGCCCGGGATCGAGCTCACCGCCGGGCTGCAGAAGGAGATCGAGAAGCACTTCACGCGCCTGGAGCTGCGGCGGGCCGCCTTCAATGCCGTCGGCGCCGTTAGCTACCCGGCCCGCGTGCGCGAGAGCTATGCGCAGGACCTGCTCGCGAGCCTCGATGACGAGGCCATCCGCGCTCGCGGCTACCGGATCGTCGTGGACTACGGCTACTCGGCCACCTCGTACGTCCTGCCGCTCCTGCTCGGCCCGCTGCGGGTCGAGGCCGTGAGCGCACACGGGTTCGCCGCCGACTCCGCTGAGCCGCCGGCCGGTCTGCGCGAGGCGGTCGGCCAGGCGAAGCGGCTGGTCGCGGCCGTCGGCGCCGACCTCGGCGTCGTCTTCGACCGGGCGGGCGAGCGGCTCTTCCTGATCGACGAGCGGGCCCGAGAGATTCCGGTCGAGCAGGCGCTGCTGCTCTTCCTGCGCCTGATGGGGTCGAACGGGCGCCACGGCAAGCTCGCCTTCCCGATCACGGTCACCAGCCATGTGGAGGAGCTGGTCGAGGGCAGCGGCCTCGAGGTGATCCGCACCCCGGCCTCGCTCGCGGAGCTGACCAAGGCCGCCGCGGAGGACGACGTGATCTTCGCCGGCGCCGTCGGCGGCGGCTACGTCTTCCCGGAGTTCCTGCCCGCCTACGACGCCGTCGCGAGCCTCTGCAAGCTGCTCGAGCTGCTCGCGCCGATCGAGCGGCCGCTCTCGGAGCTTGTGGCAGAGCTGCCCGCGAGCACGCTCGTGCACCGCCAGGTGTCGTGCCCGTGGGCGTTGAAGGGCACGGTGATGCGCGTCCTCACCGAGCGCCTGCGCGACCAGAAGGTCGACCTCCTCGACGGGATCAAGGTCTTCGACGACCGCGGCTGGGCACAGGTACTGCCGGATCCTGACGAGCCGCTCGTGCACATCTACGCGGAAGGCGCAACGGAGGAGGCGTCGGCCGAGCTCGAGAGGGAGCTGCGCGGTCTCGTCGAAGAGATCATGCAGACCGAGGGGGCTGCAGCCGAGGCCGCAACCTCAAGCTGAGGTTGACCCTTCGGGGTCGTTCTGCTTGACTAGTGGCGCTCCCCGCCACTCGACGAAAGGCTCACGTGGAACCGTTTCCCGATCTCGCGTCGCTTTCGGACGACGACCTCAAGCAGCTGATCGACGACCTGACGAAGGAAGAACAGGAGGTCTCGTACCGGAGACGCATGCTGCACGGGAAGATCGACCTGCTGCGTGCGGAGCTGCAGGCGCGGCTGAGGGAGACCGGGGGGAAGAGCGTGCTCGAGCAGGTCGACGTCGACCGCCTCGCGGCGATCCTCGCCGAAAAGGCAGCCCCGCCGGCAGAGGGGTAAATGTCCCTCACGCTACGCGTCCGGTTTCGCCGAAGGAGCGCCTGCGCTCGGACTGATCGCTGCGCCGCTCGCGCACTCGAGGCGATCGCATGAGCCACGTGTACTGCCCCGAGTGCGGGTTCCAGAATCCGGAGACCGCGAACTACTGCGCCCGCTGCGGAGCGCTGCTCGTCAAGGACGAGCCGGGCTCGGAGACCACGATGAGCTACACGCCCGAGGAGGGCGAAGTCGGAGCGGCGCCGACGCTCGAGGAGCTCGGAGCCGAGGGCCCGGCGCTCGTCGTCCGCTCGGGCGGCGGGCGGGCCGGCGAGCATTTCGTCCCGCAAGGCGAGCGCACGACGATCGGCCGCTCGCCCGACTGCGACATCTTCCTCGACGACGTGACCGTCTCGCGCAAGCACGCCGTGCTCGTGCACAAGGACGACGCGTTCTACATCGAGGACCAGGGCAGCCTGAACGGGACATTCCTCAACCGCCGCAGGATCGAGTCGGGCCGCCTGGAGAACGGCGACGAGCTCCAGATCGGCAAGTACAAGCTCAGCTTCCTGGAGAAATGAGCACCGCCGAGGCCACAGTGCAGCGGCTGCTCACGCTCGGCACGGTCTGCCGGCGGCTGCAGGCGGAATTCCCCGACATCTCGATCTCGAAGATCCGCTACCTCGAGGACCAGGGCCTGCTCGCGCCCAGGCGCACGCAGAGCGGCTACCGGCTCTTCAGCGAGGACGACGTGGAGCGGCTCGAGACGATCCTGCGGCTACAGCGGGACGAGTTCCTGCCGCTGCGCGTGATCCGGCAGGAACTGGCCTCGCCGTCGGGAGCGGGGAAGGAGCGGCGCCGCCGACGGGCGGTCGGACTTGCCGACCCGGACGACGAACTCGACCTCGGCGAGCTGTGCGAGCGCGCCGCTATCACCCGCGAGCTCGCGCGGGAGCTGGAGGACTACGGGCTGCTGCAGCCGCGGCGCGACGGCGGAGACAAGCTCTATCCGGCCGGCGACGTGGAGATCGCGATCGCATGCTCGAAGCTCTCACGCTTCGGCATCTCCGCGCGCCACCTGCGCACCTTCCGCACAGCCGCCGACCGCGAGGCCGGGCTGCTCGAGCAGCTCGTGGCGCCGTCGCTGCGCTCGCGCAACGCCGAGCGGCGCGATGCGGCCGTGCAACAGCTCCAAACGCTCGCCGAAGTCGCGCAGGAGCTCTCGCAGCTGCTCTTCTGGCGGGACCTGCGGCAGGTCGCGACGCACTGATGCCCGTCGCCGACCTTCAGGCGAAGATCCGCGACGTCCCGGACTTTCCCGAGCCCGGGATTGTCTTCAAGGACATCATGCCGCTGCTCGCAGATCCAGCGTCGCTGCGCGAGGCGGTGGAGCTGCTGGCCGAGTGGGCCGAGCCGCGGCGGCCCGACGTGATCCTCGGCGCGGAGGCGCGCGGCTTCATCCTCGGAGCCGCGCTCGCGTACAAGCTCGGTTGCGGCTTCGTCGCCGCCCGCAGGCCCGGAAAGCTGCCCTGGAAGACCGTGAGCGCCACGTACGCGCTCGAATATGGGGAGAACTGCCTGGAGCTTCATGCGGACGCGATCGCGAGCGGAGCGCGCGTCCTTGTGCACGACGACGTCCTCGCCACCGGCGGCACCGCACGGGCGATCTGCGACCTCGCCGAGCAGCTCGGCGGTGAGATCGTCGGCGTCGCGTTCGCGATCGAGCTCGGGTTCCTCGAGGGCCGCAATCAGCTCGAGGGCTACGACGTCCACTCGCTGATCTCGTACTAGGGCTGCGTTTTGGCGTCCGAGGCGCCGATTACAAGGGAGTCATGTACGACGCGCTCACGACCCGGTACACGTTTTCGTGCCCGGAGCGGGGGGAGGCGCGCGTCGCGCTCTCGTCGTTCCGCCGCGTCGAGCAGCTTCCGGGGCCCGCGCAACCGGCGGTCTTCGAGATCGAGTTCGGCTGCGCGTGCGGGACCGAGCACCCGGGGCTCGTCTCGCACGAGGAGCTCGACTGGGCGCCGCTCGGGCTGGGAGGTGGGGCGACCTTCGTCAACCTGATGACCGCCACGGTCGACCCGCTCGAGGCGGAGCTGGCGGATCTCGCCGCGCGGCGCATTCAGGCGGGCGAGTGGCCGTGGAGCTTCTTCTGCTACCCGGAGGAGCGGCCGCGCCCGGTGTTCCCGTCCGCGTTCGTCTTCCTCGCTCCGGCCGGGCGCGGCGCCGAGGTCGGCCTGGCCGTCCGCTGTCCGGCCTGCTCGAGCATCTCGGTGAACCTCGTCAGCAGCGATCACCTCGACGTGCCGTTCCACAACGACCGCGAGATCGGGGTCGTGGAGCACGTGTTCGCCGCGGACGCGGAGCGCGTGGTCGGGGAGTTCGCGGCGGAGCTGTACTCCACGAGCTTCGACACGCGCCGCCTGGGCCCCCAGTAGCGGGGTTCACTTCTCGTCAACAGCGGGTACCAAACCGCCGGAGGTGGTGGCATGTACGGCTTGACACGTGGAACGATCACCCTCGCCGCCGCGGCGATCGCGGGGTTCCTTATCTGGCTCGCATCGCAGGTCAGCGCCAGCTCGAACGGGGGCTACTGGGGCGAGTACGGCCTGATCGCCGGAGCGGGGCTGCTGATGGCCCTCTCGCAGGTCCTCGGTGGCTGGACGAAGTGGGGGTTCCCGCGGGTGTCGGTGAACGTCTTCCTGATCGCGTTTATCCCCGTGCTCGTGGCTGCGGGGTGGGTCCTGCTCGCGGCGCAGCCTGACGCCAACTGGTTCCGCGACCACATCAACAACTGGTCGAGCGACATCGGCATCGGCGGGCTCGTGAGCGACCTCATCGAGTACGTCTCGGTGCTCGCTTTCGGCATCGGCCTCGTCTTCGGCTTCACGTTCGACACCTCGGGCCCGGCCGCTTACGGTCCCTTCGGCCGACGGCGGCGCGCCGCGGCGGTGCCGGCCGGCGGCGCGGCACGCAGGACGACGCCTCCGCCGGAGGACCGGCCGACTGCGCGCGAGGAGAGCGAGGCGACCCGGCAGGACGAGCTTGCGCGCCAGCGGGATGCCGCTCGGCCCGCCGAGCGAGAGCCGACGCGCACGGAATAGGCTCAGCGCAACGTCAGCGGCGGTCGGCGCGCCGCGGCAAGCGCCGCGGCTCGTCGGCGCCGTAGACCCTTACGGCGACGTAGACGAGGAATCCGACGACGGCGCCGATGATGAACGCCGTGCCGCCACTCACGCCCACGGCGAGCCCGCCGAGCCAGACGTAGAGACCGAACACGAGCGCCCAGATGAACGAGGTGACGCCGTGCGAGATCGAGGGCGGACGAAGGTGCGGCACGGGCGTGACTCTATCGCCTCGACCTCGGCGCGGTTATCCACATGCTGCACGGCGTGCTGTGGAAATGTGGATAATTGAATTTCCGCAAATTGCGGCCTCGACGTGCGCTAGACCCCTTGAACCGGGGTTGCCCGGTCCCTAGATTGCCACTTGCGCCGAGCACGGAACCGGAGGAGGTCGAAGCCGAGTTCGAAGGCACTACCCGCAAGGGAAAGGTCAGCGAAAGCGGTGGACGAAACGGAAACCGGCTCGGCGAATTTATGGTCCCGGCCGCAGGGGGCTGTAGATGCAGCACGCGACACGCGTCCACTTGCTCCGAGTTGACATAACACCCGTTATCGTGCACCAAGTGGGCGGCGGCTACGGCAGGGGGTTTCGACGCCGTCCGCACGGGACAGGAAGCTGGTGCCAAGGATGACTGCGGTCGAAATCGAGAACGTGCTCGCGGCCGCGGAGCTGCACGAGCTGTTCGAGCAGGCGGAGCAGACCGGGTCGCTTCGCTACGCCGAGCTGCTCGAGGCCCTTGAGCCGCTACAGCTCGACCCGCTCGAGACCGACGCCGTCTTCCGCGAGCTCGAGCAGCGCGGGATCGAAGTCCTCGAGCCGGAGGTGGAACAGCGCGAGGCACCGCCGCCACCGCCGCCGCAGCCCGCCCAGGAGACCACAACCGACGCGCTGCAGCTCTTCCTCCGCGACGCCGGGCGGCATCCGCTGCTGACGGCTGCCCAGGAGGTCGAGCTGGCGAAGCGCATCGAGCGCGGCGACATGCAGGCGAAGCAGACGATGATCCAGTCGAACCTGCGCTTGGTGGTCTCGATCGCCAAGAACTACCGCAACCAGGGGCTGCCGTTCCTCGACCTGATCCAGGAGGGCACGCTCGGGCTCATCCGCGCAGTCGAGAAGTTCGACTGGCGGCGCGGCTACAAGTTCTCGACCTACGCGACCTGGTGGATCCGCCAGGCCGTCGCGCGGGCGCTCGCCGACAAGGCGCGGACGATCCGCATGCCCGTCCACATCGTCGAGCGGATGCAGAAGCTCAACCGTGCCGAGCGCACGCTCTGGACGCAGCTCGGGCGCGAGCCGACGCTCGAGGAGGTCGCCGAGGAGGCGAACCTCCCGCTGGCGCAGGCGCACGAGGTGAAGGCGGCCGCCCGGGCGTCGACAAGCCTCGACCAGCCCGTCGGCGAGACGGAGGACGCCGTCTTCGGGGATTTCGTCGCCGGCGAGGGGCCCTTGCCCGACGAGGAGGTCGAGGTCTCGCTGCGCTGCCAGGCGCTCGCCGAGGCGCTCGCGGCTCTCGGCGAACGCGAGCGGCGGGTGCTGATCCTCCGCTACGGGCTCGACGACGCGGAGCCGAAGACGCTCGAGGACATCGGGCGCCGCCTCGGCCTGACGCGCGAGCGCGTGCGACAGATCGAGACGGAGGCGCTCAAGCGCCTCGCGCGGCTGCGCGAGATGGAAGCGGTCGCCCGGGCCTGATTCCCAGCGCCGAGCCGTCGAAGAGCGGCAGCGCGTCAGCCTCCCCCACTCTCGCCTTCACCAGCTCGTAGGCGTCGTCGAGGCGAGCCGGGCGCCTGACGCGGTGGCCGTCCGACGCAACGACGGCCGCGCCGCCCGACTCGACGAGCTCCCAGGCGAGCTCCTTCGCCTCCGGCCCGTGCCGGCCGAGGAGGCTGGTGGAGTTCACCTGCAAGGTCCAGCGCTGCGCGAGCTCCCGCGCGAGCTCCGGACGCTCCCGGACGGCCTCCGTGCGCTCCGGATGCGCGATCAGCGGGATCAGCCCGGCCCGCTCGATGTGCTCGGCGAGCTCGATCAGCTCCTCCGCGGGCCCGACGAAAGGAACCTCCGCGAGCACGATCTGCGTACCTTCGAGGACATAGCGGGCGGGATCCTCGAGCAGCAGCGGCGGCGCAGGGGTCAGCTCGTAGCCCAGGCGTAGCTCTAGCCGCGCGCCCTTCTTCAGGTGCTCGTAGGCGCGCCGAACCTGCCGTTCGCGCTCCTCGGTGAGCGGCAGGTGTGGCCAGACGTGCGGCGTGGCGAAGAGCAGCGTCGTACCGCTCGCGGCGGCGAGGTCGCAGAGCTCGAGCCCGTCCTCGAGGTTCGCAGCCCCGTCGTCGCCTGACGGCACGACGTGGGAGTGACAGTCGACGAACGCAACCTCCACCGGACGGAGGCTACCGCGCCCGGCGGGGGCTATTCGCCGCGGAGGTAGAGCTGGAGCGCCGGCGCCACCGAGCGGAGCTCCCGCAGGGCCCGCGACTCGAGCTGGCGCACGCGCTCGCGGGTGATGCCGAGGTCGGCGCCGACCTCCTCGAGCGTCTGCGGCGGCTCGCCGTCGAGCCCGAAGCGTCGCGAGACGACGTGGCGCATGCGCGGCGTGAGGCGCAGGAGCGCCTCCGCCAGCTCGGCCGAGCGCAGGTTCTCGGCCGTCGCGGTGTCGGGCCGGTCGGTCTTCGTGTCCTCGATCAGGTCGCCGTACAGGCTTTCGCCGTCGCCCACGGGCGTCTCGAGGCTGACCGGGTCCTCGACGAGCTCCAGCAGCGTGCGGACACGCTCTGGCGGGAAGCCGGCCTCCTGCGCGATCTCTGGCAGCAGCGGCTCGCGGTTCAGCTTCTGCGCCAGCACGCGGCGGGCGCGCATGACGCGTCGCACCTGCTCGGCGACGTGCACCGGCAGGCGGATCGTGCGGCCCTGGTCGGCCAGCGCCCGGGTGATCGCCTGGCGGATCCACCAGGTCGCGTACGTCGAGAGCTTGAACCCGAGCCGGTAGTCGAACTTCTCCACCGCCCGGATCAGGCCGAGGTTCCCTTCCTGGATCAGGTCGAGCAGCGGGACGCCGGCCTTGGTGTAGTTGCGCGTGATCGACATCACGAGCCGGAGGTTCGACTCGATCAGCTTTCGCTTAGCCGCCTCGTCGCCCAGATCCTTCAGCCGCGCGAGCTCGCGCTCCTGCGCCGCGGTGAGAAGCGGCCCGTCGCCAATCTGGCGCACGTAGAGCTTGAGCGGGTCGGCGGTCTGGGGCTCGGTCTCTTCGACCTCCTCCTCCTCCGCCTCCGGCTCTGCCTTCTGCCCGTCTGCCTCGACGGGCTCGGGCACGACCTCCAGATGGGGCTCGTGTGCGTCGGGCTCGGGAAGCGCCTTGGGGAGCGGCCGCTGCTCCATACGCTGGGTCTATCGGCGCCCGTCGTCCCCCTCTTGAGGGACTGGCCTACCCGCAAGAGGGATCAGCCTTCGAGGTGTCGAACCGACACGAACGGGTAGCCTCTAACTCTCAGCCGAGGCTGACGTCAGACTCAAGGGCGACCGAAATGGTCGCCGGTTTCGTTGAAGGGGCTTTTTTAAGAAAGTGTGTGGAATCGCCGGATACAGCCTGAGCGCATCGAGCGGCGTGGCACGCACGCTCGCGGCCCAGGCTCTTCTGGCGGGAATCGCCGAGCGCGGCGCCGATGCGGTCGGCTATGCGTACCGGCGAGGCAGGAGCCCGGTGACGATCCACAAGCAGCGCTCGGGGGCCAGCGCCCTCCTCGACCAGGTGATCGTTCCGGCGAGCACGACCGAGGCCCTGATCCACGTCCGCGACGACACCAAAGGCCATCCGCGCCTCGAGGCGAACAACCACCCGATCCGCCACGGCGCGGTGGTCGGGATCCACAACGGGATCATCTTCAACGACGACGAGCTGATGGAAGAGCACGGCTTCCAGCGGGCCCAGCCGGAGATGACCGTGGACTCCGAGGCGATCTTCGCGCTGGCCGAGGCGCACGAGGGCCGTCCCCGGGCGCTGGAGGAGTTGCGCGGCTCGATGGCGACGGCGTGGATCGACGAGCGCCGCCCCGGGACGGTCTTCCTCGCCCGCGGTGTCAACCGGCCGCTCTGGATCGGCAAGGGCCACGACGAGACGCTGTTCGCCTCGACCAAGGCAGCGCTCGAGGTGGCCGAGCGCTTCCTTCACCTGAAGCTCCGCAAGCAGGAGCTGGCGGAGGGCACGCTCGTCGTGATCGGCGACGGCGAAGTGCGCGAGCAGGCGCAATTCGAGCCCGACCGAGACTTCGAGGAACGCTCGTTGCCCGCCGTCCGGGCGCCGCACGAGGGTGCGTTCTGCCTGCAGCGCCTGGCCGCGCTCGCGGCCGTCGCGTAGTCAGCGCCGGGCCTCGAGCCGGCCGTCGTTGCCGACGCGCGTTCCGGCGGCGATCAGCCGCTCACGGATGAGGAACTGGAAGGTCGACCACGCCCCCTTCCGGCCCTCGAACATGCGGTAGATCTGCCACTCGGTGAGCATCGTCTCGTCGGCCTTGCGCGCTTCGGCCCAGTCGGCGAACTTCGGCAGGCGCCCGAGCCTCCGCGCGAGCTCCATCCCCTGCTCCAGCGCGCGGTCGAGCTTCTCCTCGCCGACCGGGACGTCGAAACCGGCCTCGCGCAGCGCGCTCGCCAGCGAGCCGAAGGTGTGCCAGTACAGCGACTTCGAGGGCATCCGGCCCCGGTGCTCCTCGATGTCCCGGGCGGTCGGGATCCGGCCCAGCTCCTCCCCCAGTCCCTTCAGCAGCTCGAGGAGCTCCTCGCGCGTCGCGAACCGGCGCGGCACGAGCCCCGCATTGCGCTTCGCCTCGTTCCAGCTCCCGAAATGCTCGATGACGGTCTGCGGATGGACGCTCGTCTCCGGGTCGGTGGCAAACTCGCGCATGGTCGGCGAGCGCCCGAGCCGCTCCGCGCACGCCTTCAGCTCGGCGAGGATCTGCTCGTCGGAGTAGCGCTTGCGGATGCCGGCCTGGAAGGCCTCCAGCGCCTTCCGGTCGATGCCCGCGAGCGCACGGTACTGGGGCCGTCGGGGCATCGGATCTCCAATCAGGATAGAGCAACCGCACCGTAATGCAAGTTGCGGGCTAGCGTTTGCGCGCGATTGCTATAGCAATCGACTACGACGCGATTAGCACACGCCGGCGGGAATCCGCGCCGTCTGCCTCGATGGACAGGATCCGGTCGAGGGCGCTCACGCAGCGCGGGCAGAACTGCGTCCCCGCCGCGCTACGGAGCTCGTCGAGGGCCTCCGAGGCCGGGCGGGCGGCGCGGTAGATCCGGGTCGTCAGCATCGAGTCGAGCGCGTCCGCGACATGGATGATCCGCGCGCCGAGCGGGATCTCCTCGCCCTTCAAGCCTTCCGGATAGCCGGTGCCATCGAAGCGCTCGTGGTGGTGCCGGATGGCCGGCACGGCGTCGTTGAGGAAGCCGAGGCGGTCGATGATGCGCGCGCCCTCGTCCGCGTGGCGGTGCATCAGCTCCCACTCCTCGTCGGTGAGGCTTGCCGGCTTCAGCAG
>JBKPFI010000046.1:0-3725 GCA_046728775.1 Actinomycetota bacterium
CCGATCGCGTAGAAGGCCACGTAGCCGAGGTCCAGGAGCCCGCAATAGCCGACGACGACGTTGAGCCCGACTGCCATCGTCGTGAAGACGAGGATCGTGACGGCGGAGCGAACCGACGGGAACGAGTAGATCAGGGGCACGTTCCCGGACGGGAGGCTGGCAAGGTAGAACGGATAGCAGGCCACGAGCGCGATCAGCGCGACCGCCGGGCTGAACGAGCGGACCCTCTTCGGCAGGCGCCGCCACTGCGCCTGCACGTCGTCGAGGTGGCTCCAGCGGGCGAAGTGCCGGCGCTGCTCGCGCAGCGAGGTGCCGAGCCGCTGCCGCTGTCGGCGCCTGGGCACTATTTACGCGCCCTCCGGGGTGCGCTCGCCGAGCAGGCCCTCGGGCCGGAAGACGAGGATCGCGATCAGAATCCCGAACACGATCGAGCGGGTCCAGTCGCTGCCGGGCGCGAACCAGGAGAGGCCCTCGTTGAAGGCCTGGATCAGGCCGATGATGATCGCCCCGAGGACGGCGCCGCTGAGGTTGCCGATCCCGCCGAGGACGGCCGCGGTGAACGCGATCAGACCGAGCTCGAAGCCGGTGTCGTAACGGATGTTGAACTCGACTAGGAACAGCACCGCGCCGACTCCGGCCAGCGCTCCCGCGAGCAGGAACGTGAAGGAGATCGTGCGGTTGACGTTGATCCCCATCATCGCCGAGGCCTCTGGGTCCTGCGAAGTCGCGCGCATCGCCTTCCCCTGGCGGGTGCTCTTCACCAGCCAAGAGAGGAGCACGAGCACCGGTGCGGTGACGAGGATCACGAAAAATGCTTCCCAGCTGTAGTGAACGCCGCCGATCGAGAAGACGGCGTTGTCCGAGATCAGCGGCGGGACGCTGCGAAAGTTCACGCCGAAGATCGCCAGCGAGATGTTCTGGATGATGAATGACATGCCGACCGCCGTGATCAGGACGGCGAGGCGCGGAGCCGCGCGCAGGCGCCGGTACGCGACCCGCTCGATCGACGCGTTGACGGCGGCACCGAAGACCATCGCGATCGCGAAGGTCGCGAGCAGCCCGCCGACGATCGTGAGGGTGCCCGAGGTCTCGTCCAGGCCGAAGGTCGTGGCGATCAAGTAGCTCGCGAACAGGCCCGTGAGTGCGAAGACGTCACCGTGGGCGAAGTTGATCAGCTGCAGGATCCCGTAGTCGAGCGTGTAGCCGAGCGCGACCAGCGCGTAGACGGCGCCGGTCGTTAGGCCGATCAGGAAGATGTTGAAGAAATCGGTCGGGTTTTTGATCAGGTTGACCACGAGCCACGCCAGGAGCAGCGCGACGAGCCCCAGCCCGATGAATGACAGGGCCGCCGGCCGCTGGCGTCCTCGAAGCGCCGCGCTCCGAGAAGGTTCGGTGCGTGCCTCTACCGCGATCTTCGGGATTCTAAAGTGGCGAGGGAGGGCGTTCAGCCCTCCCTCGCGTCAAGCCTTGCTCGCGGGTAGCCGCTAGCCGGCTGCTTCCTTCCGTGCGGCGGCGACCAGGTTGGGCTCCGGCCCCGTCGTCTTGATCGTCTGCAGGTGGTTCGTGCCTGTGTAGATCGTGAAGAGCACGGCCGCACCCTTCGCCCCGGACAGGTCACCGTTCTTGTTGAACGAGAAGCTGCCAATCAGGCCGTTGTTGACCTTGGTGGCGTAGACCTTCGAGATGACGTCCGGGCGGGTCCCGTCCGACTTCTCGATCGCGTTGAGCAGCACCTGAGCGGCCTGCGCGGCGAGGATCGCGTACGGGTCGACGGGCTTGCCGTTGAGCGTCTTCTTGAAGCCGCTGATGAACTTCTCGGCGGTTCCCGTGTACTTGTCGATGCCGACGCCCGCGACGCTGAAGTAGGCATCCTTCGCGTTCGGAGTCCCGCCCTCGGCGCGACTGAAGATCGCGTCGGTTGTAAAGCCGTCCGGCAGCATCAGCTTGACATTGCCGTTGTTCGGCCCGAGCACGGCGACCTTGTCGTTGATCAGCTGGCCGCTGTTCTCGTCGATCAGGCCGCCGATGAAGATCGCATCGGGGTTCTGGTTCTTGATCCTCGTGAACAGCGCCTGGAAATTGGCCTGCTTCGGGTCGTAGGCCGTGAAGCCCGTGACCGTCATCCCGGCCGCCTTCGCCGCGCCGGCGAAGTTCTTGGCGACGCCGAGGCCGTAGGCCTCCTTGTCGTTCAGCACCGACACGCGCTTGACGCCCTTGGTCTTCAGGAATGCCGCGTCGACCGCGCCCTGGTTCGGGTCGCTCGGCGCGACACGAACGTAGTTGCGCTTGCCGCTCGGGTAGTACTTCTCAGGCTCGTCACCCGCGCACGGCTCGGTCAGGCAGCCGTAGGTGTTCGCCGACGAGAAGAGCAGTAGCCCGCCGCCCGGGGCCTGGTTCAGGACCGGGATCTCGATCGCCGCACAGCCTGAGTTGAACGTGCCGAGCACGGCGAGCAGCTTGCTGTTTTGCGCATAC
The DNA here is from genome assembly GCA_046728775.1 of Actinomycetota bacterium. Taxonomy (GTDB): domain Bacteria; phylum Actinomycetota; class Thermoleophilia; order Gaiellales; family Gaiellaceae; genus AC-32. Next base: position 2,476 of record JBKPFI010000046.1, read on the forward strand.
GCGTGCGCGTTCGCGCTGCACTTGTCCGGGTCCCACTTGCCGAGCTGGGCAGTCGAGTCGTCGCACACCTGGTAGGCGATGTTGAAGTCTCCGGCCTTCCAGTCCTGCTGCTCGAGGACGTACTGGATCGCCTGCGTCATCTGCACCGTTTGCGTCCGAGAGGCGCCCTGCATCGGCAGGTCTGAGGCGATCAGGTAGTCGGCGTCGCCCGAGCCCTGGTACTTGAGCGGGCCGCACGAGGAGGCCGGCAGCGCCGAGACCTTGCCGCCGCCGCCGCCGCCGCCACCACCGCCTCCGCCCCCGTTGCCCCCGCCGCCGCAGCCGGCCGCAATCAGGGCCAGCGCACCGACAGCCGCAAGGAGCAATCCAATCGAAACACGTTTCTTCACACTTCCTCCTCCGTCGCCCTGTCCGTGGTCTGCGAAGTCTCCCGGCGAGGCCGGAATTCGGCTTCGTGGAGGAAGTATCGAGACAACGGCGGACAGCCGCAACTTTGAAGCGCGAGTGCCCTTCCGATGCGCCGAAGTGGCGGAACTGGCAGACGCGCCGGAGGGCACGGGGCACCCATGGTTCCCTCGTGAGCCCCTCCTTCGCCCCGAGGAGCCGCCTGTGGGCTCAGCAAAGAACGCAGTCTTGCCGAGCGGGCGAGGGGAGACAGGCGAGCCCGGTAAGTAGTCTTCGGAGCACGCCGAAGTGGCGGAACTGGCAGACGCGCCGGACTCAAAATCCGGTGGGCCGAAAGGCCCGTGTGGGTTCGATTCCCACCTTCGGCACTCGCGTCGATGGCGCTTCATAGGATGGCGGCGTGAAGGTCGGCGTTCTCACCGGCGGTGGCGATTGCCCCGGGCTCAACGCGGTTATCCGTGCGGTGGCGCGGCGGTCGTTCGCGCGGCGGCACGAGGTCGTCGGAGTTCGCGCGGGCTGGCGGGGGCTCGTCGACGGAAGGTTCGAGCCGCTCGGGCCGCGCGAGGTCTCGGGCCTCCTCCCGCGCGGAGGAACGATCCTCGGCACCTCGCGGACGAACCCGTACCGCGTGGACGGCGGCGTCGACTCGGTGCTCGGGAACTTCGGGCGCGAAGGGCTCGACGCGCTGGTCGCGATTGGCGGCGAGGACACGCTCGGCGTCGCGACCCGGCTGCACGCCGAGCACGACTTTCCGGTCGTCGGCGTGCCGAAGACGATCGACAACGACCTCTCGGCCACCGACTACACGTTCGGGTTCGACACCGCGGTCTTCATCTGCACCGAGG
>JBKPFI010000179.1:0-5712 GCA_046728775.1 Actinomycetota bacterium
CCCTCGAGCAGGTGCCGCAGCGCCCACCGCTGGGCGGAGTGCGCGATCACGAGCACGCGGCGGCCGTCGAACTCGCGCACCACGTCGTCGAGGAAGGCACGCATCCGCTCGACGCAGCCGCGGTAGCTCTCGCCGCCCGGGTAGGGCGCGTCGACGAAGCGGCGGCGCGGGTCGAGTCGTTCCACCGGAGCGCCGTTGAGCTCGCCGTAGTCGCACTCGCGTAGCCGGTCGTCCCGGCGAATCTCCACGCCGCTGCCGGCGAAGGCGATCTCGGCGGTCTCGACGGCGCGCCGCAGATCGGAGGTGAAGACGCAGGCGATCCCGTCGCCGCGCCGCCGCTCGCCGAGCGCGCGAGCCCCGCGGCGGCCGTCCTCGGAGAGCTCACCCGGCAGCCAGCCTGTCGCGATCCCGCGCTCGTTGTCGACCGAGATCGAATGCGTCTCGTAGACGAGCTCGAGGGCCACGCGGGTCAGCGTACGGCCAACAGCGCGCCGAGGCGGCGGAGAATCTCGCCCTGGTCGACCGGCTCCACGAGGTCGAAGCGCCGCGCCACGTCGCGTTCGAGACGGCCGAACAGCTCGCCCTTCGCGCGCAGCGCGCAGCCGACGTCGGCGGCGTCATAGCGGGCGAATGCCGCCCCGAGCGCCTCCGCGATCTCGCCGCCCCAGCGCTCGAAGAAGCGGTAGCCATGCCACGTGTCGCGGTCGGCTGCGAGCCACCGCGCGAGCTCGACCACCAGCGAGGTGAGGTAGCAGTCGCACGCCTGCTTGGCGAGCAGCACCTCGCCGCGCCCCAGCTTCTTCGCGGCCCACAGCAGGTGGTACCAGAAGTCGTTCGAGAGCTGTTCGAGCCGCGCCTGGCTCGGCGGAGGCGGCGGCGCGACGGCCCCCGGCTCGAGACCGGCGAGCCCGAGCTCGTCGTGGAGCACGACGAAGCCGCGGCCGAGCACGGCCCGGGCCTCCGGCGGCAGCGCCTCGAGGGCGGCAACGGGCAGGATCGAGAAGTCGACCTCCAGCCCGTCGCCGAACAGCACGCGCCGCTCCTCGAAGCCGCCGACCGCCGTCGGCTCGACGAAGGTCAGCAGCGGCTCGCCGAACGACCGCAGCCACGTGCTGTCGGCCAGGTACCGCTGCGGGTCGTCGACGAACAGTGCCAGGTCGATGCCCGAGAGCTCGTCGGCCGGCGTCTCCACGCGCGCCTGCGAGCCGACCAGCACGACGCCGCGAACGTCCGCACGGCCCCCTGCCCAGGCAGCGACCTCGTCCAGGAACGCCTCGACCCGCTCGTCCATGCGCGCGAGGGCTAGCGCGGGCCGGTCAGCCGCACGAGGCCGCGCGGCGTGCGGACGAACACCTGCCGGCTGCAAAGGACGTAGAACGCGCGTGGATCGGCGCGGATCCTGCGTGCGTAACGGAGCACCGAGTCCACGTAAAGCCACGAGGGGTTGTAGTGGTAGAGCGCGCGCCGGTAGTCGCGAGGCGCACCGTTCGCGTGCAGGTAGTTCGCGGCGCCGAGGATCGCGTCGTGCGGGTCGTGGACGTTCCCGCCGAGGCCGTAGGCTCGCCACGTCGCGGGGACGAACTGCATCGGACCCTGCGCCCCGGCTGTGCTCGAGTTGCGGAGCTTGTTGAACGCCGACTCGACGTAGTTGACCGCCGCGAGCACGGCCCAGCCGACGCGGAAGCGCCGCTGGCCCTCGAGGTAGTAGCGGCGCAGGGCGGCGGCGGGCTCGGCGGGCCCGGTCCTGAACGCCCGCAGCGGCCGCGGCCGCGAGAGACGTCCCAGCTCCCGCCTGGCGAGCACCTCGCTCCGCAGCGGCCGTGCAGAGGTCGCCGGCAGTCGTCGCAAGACCGCCCGAGCGAGCCGCGGCCGAGCGGTGAGCACGATCGAGATGCGCTGCTCATAGAGCGCCAAGAGCGTCACGTCGAGCGGCGGTCGGGGCTTCGCGGAGGCGCGCCAGCGGTCGACCGCCTCCGCGAGCCCGCGTTCCGTCTCGTTCGTGCGCTGAGCCAGAGCCTCCGGTTGCCGCGGAATCGGCGCCCCTACGGGCGGGGCGCCGATCCCGCTCCAAACGGCGAGCAAGCCGAGCAACGCGGCCATCGGAGAAGCTATGCCCTCCGTCGGAGACGCTGAACGCAGCGTGCCAGGTCTGCGCCGTTCCTCGGCGGCCACGCCGCGGCCAGCACGACCGCCGGGAACCACAGCATCTCCAGCGCGTAGCCGTTCCAGGCCGCCATCCCGTAGACCGCAGCCCCGAGGGCGATGACGAGAGCGCGGCTCAACACTCGGCCCTCGCAACGGCGCTGGTCGCATGCTCGACGCGCGGCAACCAGCAGAGCCACCGCGGCAGGTACCAGTTCCAGCGCCCGAGCAGCTTCATCGAGGCCGGCAGCAGCACACCGCGCACGATCGTCGCGTCGATCAGGATCGCCGCCGCGAGGCCGACACCCAGTTGCTTGAGGTCGATCCGCGACAGGGTCGCGAAGATCGAGAACACGCCGACCATCACGAGCGCAGCGTTGGTGACCACTCCCGCCTTGCTCCGGATCGCGTGCGCGACCGCCTCCTCGGTTCCCAGCCCGCGGTCGACCGCCTCCCGCACCCGCGTGAGGATGAAGACGTGGTAGTCCATCGAGAGGCCGAAGAGGACGACGAACAGGAACAGCGGCAGCCACGAGGTGATCCCGCCCGTCGATTCGAAGTGGAGCAACCGCTCGCCCCAGCCCCACTGGAAGACCGCTACGAGCAGCCCGTAGGCCGCGCCGACCGAGAGCAGGTTGAGCACGACCGCCTTCGCTGCGACCACGACCGAGCGGAACGCGGCCGTTAGCAGCAGGAACGCCAGGCCGAGCACGAACGCGAATACCAGCGGCGCCCGGCTCTTCAGGAGGTCGTTGAAGTCCTTCGACTCGGCCGTCAGGCCGCCGACGGCGACCTCCACGCCGCCGACCCTGCCGACGGTCTCGGGCACGAGCTCCTCGCGCAGCCGCGTGAGCGCATGCTCCGAGCGGACGTCCGTGCCCGAGCCGGCGAGTGGAATCGCCATCGCGGCGACGCGGCCGTCGGGGCTGATGCGCAGCGAGATCGGGTCGTGCATCTCGCCGGATGCGAGCGCCCGCCACCGCAGCTCCGCAAAGGCGCGGGCGAGCTCCGACGTCTGCACGTCAGCGCCCTTGACGACCACGCCGGCCGGCTGCGGCCCACCCGGGAAGGCCCGCTGTAGCCGCTCGTACGTCTTCGTGATCTCGAGCCCCTGCGGGAGCGCGGTCTCGTAGGCGTTGTTCGTGTGCAGCGAGAACGCCGGCACGGCGAGCAGCACCAGCGCTCCGCCTGCGACCGCAAGCGCCAGTGCGGGCCGCCGCAGCACGCGCTCGACGACCGCTCCGAAGGCCCGTGATTCGCGAGCCTGCCGGCGGGCCCCGAGAAACGGGATCCGTCCGCGCTCGGTCCGGTCACCGAGCGCCGACAGCAGCGCGGGGAGGACGGTCAGCGAGCCGAGCATCGCGGTCGCGACGACGAGCATCGTCCCGACGGAGACGGAGATCAGCTCCTTCTCGCCCGTGACGAACAGCCCTGCGACGGCGATCAGGACGGTGAGCCCGGACAGGATCACGGCCCGGCCCGAGGTCGCGGCCGCGGCCTCGAGCGCCGCCTCCGGCCCCTTGCCGCGAGCGCGTTCCTCCCGCTCGCGCCGGATGTAGAACAGCGAGTAGTCGACGCCGACCGCCAGGCCGATCAGCAGGATCACGGAGTTGGCGGCGTCGTCCGAGGGCCAGATTTGGCTCGGCCACGCGAGTAGCCCGAGTGCCGCCGCCACTGCCGTCAGCGCGAGCAGCAGCGGAACGCCCGCGGCAACGAGGGTGCCGAAGCCGAACAGCAGGATCGCCAGCGTGAGCGGGATCGACAGCAGCTCCGCACGGTGGAAGTCGCGGCCCGTCGTGTCGTCGACCGCCTTCTCGGCGCTGGCGTCTCCGTACTCACCGATCGTCAGCGCCGGGTGTCGTTGCGCGACGCGCTCGACTGTCGCGACCACCGTCGAGACATCGGCCGCCGGCCCGGCTCGGGCGCCGATTCGGAACTGAATCAGCGCCGAGTGGCCGTCCTTCGAGAGCTGGTTGGGATGGCCGTACGGCGAGCGCAGCTGTGCGACGCCCGGGAGCCTGTCGAGCGTCCGCTCGAGCTCGTGCACGGCGCTCGCGAACTCGGCGTCGGTAGCCCCGAGCCTCGAGCTCTGGACGAGCACGCTCGCGGGGGCGCCGCGGTCGAAGCCGGCCTCTGCGTAGATGCGGGCCGCGCGGCCCGCCTCTCCGGGCTGCGAGCCCGCGTCGCTCAGCTGCTTCGTTCCGACGATTCCGCCGAGGACGAACGCGACCGCCACGAAGGCGAGCCACCCGAAGATGGCCAGCTTGCGGTGGCGGGCGCTCCAGCGGCCCATCCGGGCCGCAAGGTTGTTGGGACCGCGCGCGGTCGCGCGGCGGATGCGAGGCATGGTTCCTCCCTTCTTCGCTGCCCGCGCCCTCTGCCTGGGCGGTCAACCGCCGAGGCCGGTGCGCGATTCGGGAGTCACCGTAGACCCGCGCGCGCAAGAAGTGAAATACCGATCGTGCCCGGGATCTATCGGCTGCGGCTCTGAATCGAGACCGCTGCCCCCGCGGCCTCGCCGAGCACCGCGCGCGTCACCGCGACGAAGGAGGCAACCGCCGGATTCTGCGCCTCCCGGTGCCAGGCGAGCGCGACGCCGGCGGGCTCGACCCCAAGCAGCGGCCGAAAGGCCACGTCCGGCCGGCCGTAGAAGCGCTTGACCGACTCCGGCACGCAGTAGACGGCCAGCCCGCGCACGACGAAGTTCATGCATTCGTCGAGGCTCTCCGCGAAGTAGTCGATCGGCTTCCGCCCGCGGCGGAAGGGCGCCAGCCACCGCCTGATCGTCTCCGGCGAGTAGTGGTCCCAGGGCGCGACGATTGGCTCGTCCACGAGCTCGTCGGGCTCGACCGCCCGCTGCGAGGCGAGCCTGTGCTCCGGGTGCATCGCGACGACCTTCCGCTCGAACGCGACCGGCTCGCTCTCGAGCTCCTCGTGGAGGATGGGCAGCCAGACGAAGGCCGCGTCCGTGTCCTGCCGGGCCACCGCGGCCTGGCTCCCCTCGAGCGTTCTCGCCTCCACCAGCTCCACCTCGATGCCGGGGTAGTCGGCGCCGAAGCGGCGCAGGATCTCGGTGCTGATCTCGCCCGCGGCATGGGCGACGAAGCCGACTCGCAGGACGCCCTGCTGCCCGCGCGCGGCGGCGAAGAGCTTCGCCGCGGCCCGGTCGGCGCGCTCGACGAGCTCCCGCGCGTCGGGGAGCAGGAGCTCCCCGGCGGGCGTGAGCTCGACCTTGCGCGTCGTGCGGTGGAAGAGCTCGCAACCGAGCTGCGTCTCGAGCGTCCGGATCTGGGCCGAGAGCGCGGGCTGTGCGACGTGGAGCCGCTCGGCCGCGCGGCTGAAGTTCAGCTCTTCCGCGACGGCCAGGAAGTACCGGAGATGCCGGAGCTCGAGCTGCATCGCTTCAGGCCTCGCCTACATTCTCCACCGCAGCTGCTAGCTCGAGCCGGCCTGCGCGACCACGTCCGCGGCCTGTTCCACCGACAGAACGTCGGTGTTGATCACGAGGTCGTAGTGGGTCGGCGACTCCTCGTCGACCTCGTAGAAGCGCTTGAGGTAGTCGCGCCGGGC
>JBKPFI010000304.1:0-2834 GCA_046728775.1 Actinomycetota bacterium
GCCATCGTCGGGGCCGGCTACGTCGGTGTGCCGCTCGCGCAGGTCTTCGCCGACGCGGGCCACTCCGTCGTGCTCGTGGACATCCAGCCGGACCGCGTCGAGCAGCTCAACCGGGGCGAGAGCTACGTCGAGGACGTCCCCTCCGAGGTTCTGAAGCCGCACGTCGACGCGGGCCGCCTCAGCGCGACCACGGACTACGACGCGCTGCACGAGGCCCACGCGATCCTGATCGCGCTGCCCACGCCGCTCTCGGCGCAGCGGGAACCCGACCTGACGATCCTGCTCGCCGCCTCGGCCGACATCGCCCCGCGCCTGCAACGGGGCCAGCTCGTCGTGGTCGAGTCCACGACCTACCCCGGCACCACCCGCGAGCGCGTCGGGCCGCTGCTCGAGGCGAGCGGCCTCACCGCCGGTCAGGACTTTCACCTCGCGTTCTCGCCCGAGCGCGTCGACCCCGGACGGACCGACTGGACGACGAAGACGACTCCGAAGGTCGTCGGCGGCCTCACGGAGGAGTGCACCCGCCGCGCCCGCGAGCTCTACGCGAGCGCCCTCGACGAGGTCGTCACCGTCTCCTCACCCGAGGCCGCGGAGCTGACGAAGCTGCTCGAGAACATCTTCCGCTCGGTCAACATCGCCCTCGTAAACGAGCTCGCGCAGCTGTGCGACCGGATGGACCTCGACGTCTGGGAGATCGTCGACGCCGCCTCGACGAAGCCGTTCGGCTTCATGCGCTTCGAGCCCGGGCCCGGCCTCGGCGGCCACTGCCTGCCCGTCGACCCGTTCTACCTCTCATGGAAGGCGCGCCAGTTCGACTTCTACACCGAGTTCATCGAGCTCGCGGGCAAGGTCAACGCGAACATGCCCTACTTCTGCCGCTCGCTCATCTCACAGGCCCTGAACCACGGCGCGCAGCGCTCGCTGAGCGGCTCGAAGGTGCTCGTGCTCGGCGTGAGCTACAAGGCCGACGTCCCCGACACGCGCGAGTCGCCCGCCCTGAAGCTGATCGAGCTGCTGCGCAACGCCGGCGCCGAGGTCGCCTACCACGACCCGCACGTGCCCGAGCTTCCGAAGCATGGTCTCAGCTCGCAGCCGCTCGACCCTGGTGCCTACGACTGCGTCACCATCGTCACCGCCCACCGCTCCATCGACTACGAGCGGCTCGTCGACGACGCCAGGCTCGTGGTCGACTTCCGCAACGCGACGAACCGCAACGGGCGCGTCGACGGCAAGGTCTGGAAGCTGTGACGAGAATCGGACAGGCGGGGCTCGGGGCCTGGGGGAAGAACCTCGCGCGCAACTTCGACGAGCTCGCCGACCTCGCCTGGCTCTGCGATACCGACGAGTCGAGCCGCCGCGAGTCTGGGGCGCGCTATCCGAAGGCCCGCGTGATTGAGGACTTCGAGGATCTTCTCGCCGACCCGGAGCTCGAGGCGGTCGTGATCGCGACGCCCGTGCCGACCCACTACGAGCTCGCCAAGGCCGCCCTCGAGGCCGGCAAGCACGTCTTCGTCGAGAAGCCGCCCGCGATGCGGGCGCAGGAGATGGAGGAGCTCTGTGAGCTCGCCGAACAGCGTGGCCTCGTCCTCATGCCCGGGCACCTGCTCCTCTACCACCCGGCCGTCAACACGCTCAAGCGCCTCGTCGAGGACGGGGAGCTGGGCGAGGTGCTCTGCGTCTACTCGAACCGCCAGAACCTCGGCGTGATCCGCAAGCACGAGAACGCGCTGCTCTCGTTGGGCGTCCACGACCTCTCCGAGATCCTCTACCTGCTCGAGGAGGAGCCGTCCGAGGTCTGGGCGCACGGGAATGCGTTCCTGACCGAAGGCGTCGAGGACATCGTCTTCTGCTACCTGCGGTTCCCGTCCGGGAAGATCGCGCACATGCACCTCTCCTGGCTCGACCCGCACAAGATGCGGAAGATCACCGTCGTCGGGCGCGAAAAGATGGCCGTCTTCGACGACATGGAGCTCGAGCGGAAGGTGACGATCTACGAGAAGGGCCCCTGGCAACCGTCGGAGACGTGGGGCGAGTGGCAGACGCGGACTGGCGACATCTTCAGCCCGAAGGTCGCCAACGACGAGCCGCTGAGGCTCGAGTGCAGGCACTTCCTCGAACTGGTCGCCGGGAACGGTGACCCGCAGCGCGCGGCACAGGACGGCCTGGCGGTCGTGCAGGCGCTCGAGCAGCTGCAGGCTTCGCTCATAGCTGCGCCCGCGTGACCGAGGTCGCGGAAACGGCGATCGTCTACCCGGGCACGGTGATCGGCGACGGCTGCCGGATCCTCGACTACGCCGTCGTCGGGAAGCAGCCGACGCTCTCGCCGCGCTCGACTGCGAAGCGCGAGGAGCTGCCCCCATTACGGCTCGGCCCGGGCACGATCGTTTCAACGGGCGCAGTGGTGTTCGCCGGCACGACGGTGGGCGAGCGCGTGATCGTCGGCGACCAGGCGTGCGTCCGCGAGCGGTGCACGATCGGCGACGACGTCGTGATCGGCCGCGGGTCGCTCGTCGAGAACGACACCTCGGTGGGCGCGCTCACGAAGATCCAGGCGCACGCGTACATCACGGCCTACTCGCTGCTCGAGGAGAGCGTCTTCATCGCGCCGTGCGTGATCACGACCAACGACAACTTCATGGGCCGCACCGAGAAGCGGCGCGAGCTCGTCAAGGGCCCGACGATCCGGCGCGGCGCGCGCGTCGGCGGCGGCGCGGTGCTGCTGCCAGGTATCGAGGTCGGCGAGGAGGCGTTCGTCGGCGCCGGCGCGGTCGTCCTCAAGGACGTGCCGCCGAGGGCTGTGATGGTCGGCAGCCCGGCGCGGCAGATCCGCCAGG
>JBKPFI010000056.1:0-13369 GCA_046728775.1 Actinomycetota bacterium
GCACCCCCTTCGGCGGCCCGGTCGTGCCGGAGGTGTAGGTCATCAGGTACGGGTGCTCGGAATCCACCTCGAGCGGCTCGAGCTCCCCCGGCGAGCCGGCCACGGCCTCGTCCCAGAAGCGGTCGCGGCCCGCCTGCATCGGCACGTCCCGGCCCAGTCGCCGCCAGACGACGACGTGCTCGACCGAAGGCGACTCCGCGCAGGCCTCGTCGACGAGCTCCTTCATCGGCACCTCGCGCCCCCGCCGCAGCGAGCCGTCGGCGGTCACCACCACCTTCGCATCGGAGTGCTGCAGCCGCGCCGCGATCGCCGGCGCGGCAAAGCCCGAGAACACCGGCACCTGCACGGCGCCGAGGTGCGCGCACGCGTGCGAGGCGATCGCCACCTCGGGCGACATCGGCAGGAAGATCGCCACTCGGTCGCCGGCCTCGACGCCCAGCGCGGCCAGGGCCTCGGCCAGCCGCGTCACGTCCCGCGACAGCTCGGCGTACGAGAGCGACCTGTGCTCCCCTTCCTCGCTCTGCCACACCGCCGCGGCGGCCTCCGCGCGCGCCCCGCCCGCCCAGCGGTGCACGCAGTTCCACGCGAGGTTCAGCCGCCCTCCGACGAACCACGTCGCCCACTCCGGCCCGCGCGACTGGTCCACGACCGCGTCCCACGGCCGCGAGAACTCGAGCCCCATGTCCGCGATCGCGGCCGGCCAGAACCGCTCGGACTCCTCTGCCGAGAAGCGCACGAGCGAGCCGTAGTCGGCGAAGCCGAGCTTCCGCGCCAGCCGCAGCGCGTTCGACCGCTCCCGTACCGCCTCCGAGGGCGTCCAGATCGGCTCCATCGGCCAAGCGTAACTTGACGGCTTAGCTAGTGAACCCTAACCTAGTGCGGACTAACTTACGGCCCGGTAACCAGAAGGAGAGGCGTGCGAACGAGGATCTTCGCGGAGGAGAACAGGAAGTGGTGGACCCTGGGAGCGCTGTGTTTCGCGCTCTTCATGATCATGCTCGACAACACGGTGGTGAACGTCGCGCTGCCGGCGATCCAGCGCGAGCTCCGCATCAGCCGCGCCGAGCTCGAGTGGACGGTCGCGGCCTACGCGCTGACGTTCGCATCGCTTCTGCTCACCGGCGGCAAGCTCGGCGACCTGCTCGGGCGCCGGCTGATCTTCGTCATCGGCCTCGTCGTCTTCACCGCTTCCTCGCTCTTCTGCGGCCTCTCCTCGACCGGCACCGAGCTGATCGCCGCCCGTGCGGTCCAGGGAGTGGGCGCCGCGCTGATGATGCCCGCCACCCTCTCGATCATCTCCGCGACCTTCGCCGTCCGCGAACGGGGCATGGCGATCGGCATCTGGGCGGGCGTCTCCGCGATGGCGCTCGCGATCGGCCCGCTGCTCGGCGGGATCATCACCGAGCACGTCTCCTGGAACTGGATCTTCTACGTGAACGTCCCGATCGGCGCGATCGGCGTCGTGGTTGCCCTGCTGGTGGTTCCCGAGTCGAGGGATACCTCGCACGAGCAGCGGCTCGACCTGCCGGGCCTGCTCGCGTCCGGGATCGGCCTCCTCGCCCTCGTGTACGCGCTGATCGAGGCGAACCAGTACGGCTGGACGTCCGCCCGCATCCTCGGTCTCTTCGCGATCGCCGCGGTCTCGCTCGTCGCGTTCGTGCTGCTCGAGCTGCACCAGCGGCTGCCGATGCTCGACCTCTCGCTCTTCCGCAGCGGGACGTTCGCCGGCGCCAACCTGGTCGCGATCCTCGTCACGCTTGCGATGTTCGGCATCTTTGTCTTCTTCCCGATCTACATGCAGACCTTCCGGGGCTGGTCGCCGATCCAGGCGGGCGCCGCGCTCCTGCCCTGGACGGTGATGATCGTGGTCTTCGCTCCGATCGCGGGCAAGCTCTCGGACCGCGTCGGCTCGCGCTGGCTGATGGCCGGCGGGATGACCGTCGTGGCCGTGTGCTGCCTGCTGCTATCGACGGTGAACCTGCACTCGAGCTTCTGGCACATGCTCCCGGCGTTCATCCTCGGCGGGCTCGGGATGTCGTTTGTGATGACGCCGATGTCGGCGGCGGCGATGGGCGCCGCGCCCGTCGACAAGGCAGGCGTCGCCTCGGGTGTTCTCAACACCTTCCGCCAGGTCGGGGTCGCTCTCGGGATCGCGGTTACGGGCGCGATCATCGCCGACCGCGCCGCGGCCGCCGCACGCGGGGGCGCATCGCCGCCTCAGGCGTTCGTGGACGGGCTCACCTTCGGGATGAAGGTGAGCGCGGCGATCTGCCTCGCCGCCGCGATCGCCGCCGCGGTGCTCGTGCGCAGGTACCGGCACGCGGACTCAGGCCAGCCGGTCGAGGTCGGCGCATGAGCAGCACTCGTCTGTCGGGCCCCGAGCGTCGGGCGGCGGTCGTCGAGACCGCCAGCCGGGTCTTCTCGAAGAGCAGCTACCACGGCTCGACCACCGCCCAGATCGCACGCGAGACCGGCGTCACCGAGCCGGTGCTCTATCGTCACTTTTCGTCCAAGCGCGAGCTCTACCTCGCCTGCCTCGTCGCAGCGTGGGAGCGGCTGCGCGGCCTCTGGGAGGAGGCGCTCGCGCGCGAACCCGACCCCGCGGCCTCCCTGGGCACGCTCGGCCAGACGTACCTGCAAGCGCGGGCGGCCGACCGCGTGATCATGGTCGACCTCTGGATCCAGGCCTTGACGGAAGCCGCCGACGATCCGGAGATCCGGCGCGGACTGCGGGAGCAGGTTCGCGAGGTGCACGACTTCGTCGCCGGTGTGATCCGCCGCGCTCAGGAAAGCGGCGGCATCCTCCCGGAGCGCGACCCGGACGCCGAGGCCTGGATCTTCATCTCGCTCGGCCTCCTCACCACGATCGACCGCCGCCTCGGCACCCTCGTCGGCGCGGAGTTCGACGACGTCGTCGCGTCGCGCCGCGAGTGGATGACGGGCCGCCCGTAGGGGGTGCGCCCAAAAGAAAAGCCCCCCGCTGCGGCTCGGGGGGCTTTGTGATTTTTGCGGGCCTTTTTGTGAGAGGCGACGACCCGGAGGCCTTGGCTCTGCGGCCCAGCCACTACCTCCGGGCCATTCGTCGCCGTCTCTGGCGCGCCCCTTGCATCCCGTAAGCCTGGCGTCCGGCTGGGTGCAAGGTGGTCGCAATATAGACACGGCCCAAGCGGGAGTCAAGTAGCTCGGTCAAGTGATTTTTCCGGCGGCCGGTTCACTCGCTTTGCGGCTTGACATGCCCTTTTTGGGGGATGTTGCGCAAGCCGTACTTGCGCCGAAGTCAAGTATGCGTTTGACTTCGCCCGGAGCTCCTTCGTGCCGCGTGATTCCCTGACAGCCCACCGCACCGTTAGCCGCCCCGGCACCGCCCGCCTCGGCGAGCGTGTCCGGCAGCTGCGCGTTGCCGCGGGCCTGACGCAGACCGATCTCGCAGGCGACCGCTTCTCGAAGGAGTATGTCAGCCAGATCGAGCGCGGAAAGACCAGGCCTACGCGCGAGACGATCGAGTGGCTGGCCGCGAAGCTCGGCGTCGACGCGGGCTTCCTCGAGCGCGGGGTCTCCGCGGACGAGCGGAGCAGGGTCGAGGCCATGCTCGCCCGAGCCGAGGCGCTCGCGAACGCACACCAGTACGACGACGCCGTCGAGGAGCTCGAGAGCGCCCGCACCGCCGTCCTCGCCACCGGCGCGGTCGAGCTCGAGGCGCGCGCGATCCAGACGGAGGCGTGGGCGCGGTTGGAGCGCGGTGAGCTCCGACCGGCCCTGCGGCTCCTGGAGCGCTGCCGCACGATCACGGAGGGCCCAGGCTTCTCGGACGTCGACCGCGCGCAGGTGCTGTTCCGCATGGGCGTCTGCCGCTACCACCTCTCCAGCATCGCCTCGGCCGTCGCGCTCTTCAGCGAGGCGCTCAAGCTTGCCGAGGCCTCGCGTCTCCCGTGCGACCTGTTGCGCTCCGAGATCCTCGGCTGGCGCTCGCGCTGCTACCGCCGCCAGCGCGACTTCGAGGCCGCTCGCGAGGACGTCGAGCGGGCGCTCGAGCTGGCGCAGGCCCTCGACGACCACCGCACGATGGCGAACGTCTACTTCCAGGCGTCGCTCGTCTCCGAGCGGATGGGCCACTGGGTCCTCGCGCGGAGCTACGCAGAGCGCGCGAAGGCCTACTACGAGCAGCTGAACGACGAGCGCAACGTCGGCCGGCTGCTGAACAACCTCGGCGGCCTGAACTTCCAGCTCGGTAAGCCCGAGCGGGCGGTCGAGGACCTGAAGGACGCCTACCGCGTGCTGCTCGACAAGGGCAGCGACGCCGAGGCCGCCAACGTGGTCTCGTCGCTCGCGCACGTGCACCTGGCGACCGGCCAGGTGGAGTCGGCAGAAGAGGAGGCGCGACATGCGCTGGACCTCCTCGAGGGCCGCGAAGACTTCCTGCTCGACATCGCGCCGACGCAGCTCGTCCTCGGACGCGCGTTGATGGAGCAGGGTCGTCTCGACGAGGCGCAGGAGATGCTGCGCACCGCCGAGGCAAGCGCAGAGCAGCTCGAATCGATCAGCCATCGCGCCGCCGCGTGGATGGCACAAGGCGATCTCGCCGCCCGCCGCGGCGAGGACGCGACTGCGGCACGCCTGTATCGCAAGGCTGCCGAAGCCCTACAGGATGTCCGCTTCTAAGCCGACGAAGGAGGTGACGATGAACAAGGCACGCCTGATCTCCCTGACGGTCTCCCTCTCCCTGCTGGCCTTCTCCCTCCAGGGCGCCGCGCACGGCCTCGGATGCCTCCTCGGCCATCCGGGCAGCTGGTTCGACGGGCATTAGGCCGTTCACGCGCGTTCGGAGCGGGGTCTCGAGGGGGCTCCGAACGCAGTCGGCATGCGTCGAGCCGCGCTCCTGCTCTGCGGTTCTCGTTCCCGGCTTCGGCCCAGCCTGGGGTTAGCGCCTAGCTAGACTCGGCCCTGTGGGCCGGGTTTTAGCCGTCCTCATTGCGGCAGCGGCTCTCACCGCCGGTTGCGGCGGTTCCGGCGCGTCCAAAGGCACGACGCTCGAGTCGATCCTGAAGCGGCCCGGGCCCGACGTCGCGGTCACCGCCGGCGCCTCGGAGTTCGTCGCGGGGGAGGTTCGCTACCCGTTCCTCGTCATCAGGAACGACGCGAGGCCGGTGTACCGGCCGACCGCGGCAGTGTGGGTCGCCAGGAGCCGGGCCGGCGAACCGTTCGCGCACGCCACCGCGCGGCTCGAGCCGATCGGCGTTCCCGGCCGCTCCGAGGCGGCCTTCGGGGGCATCACGCGGATCTACGTCGCGCACGTGGAGGTTCGGCGGCCCGGGCGCTACTGGCTCGTTGCCCAGCCCGCGGGGGCGCGGATCCAGGCCGTCGGGCTCGTGGACGTGACCGCGCGTTCCGCAAGCCGCGCGGTCGGAAGCGCGGCTCCGCGCTCGGCGACGCCGACGCTCGCCACTGCGCCGGCGGCGCGCATCACCACGAGCCGGCCGCCGGACCGGCCGCTGCTGCGCTACTCGATCGCGGGCTCGCTCGCGGCGCACAAGCCGTTCGTCGTCACGTTCGCGACCCCCAAGTTCTGCACCAGCCGTCTCTGCGGGCCGGTCGTGGACGTGATGGAAGCCGTGCGGAGGCGCTTCGCGCAGCGCGGTATCCGCTTCATCCACGTCGAGGTCTTCCGCGACAACGACCCGCAGCGCGGCTACAACCGCTGGATGCGCCAGTGGCGCCTGCGGACGGAGCCGTGGGTGTTCCTCGTCGGGCGCGACGGGCGGATCAAGGCGAAGTTCGAGGGCTCCGTCTCGGTCGCCGAGCTCGCCGCGGCGATCCGCAAGAACCTGCTCTGAGCCGGCAGGAATCGAGCCGATCGGCACGAACGAAGAGGCGCACCACAAGCTCCTCCTCTCCCCTGAGCGACGGCGGCCCCCGGCCGCCGTCGCCGTTTCTTCCCGGGAATATGGACGGGCCGCTCGTCGTAGATGGACGAAAGCCCGAACGGCCCCTACAGTTCCCGAAACCGATTCAGGGGGAAGCCGCCGTGGATCTCAACACCGGCACCGTGAAGCTCACCGACCTGGCGTCGTGCGGGGGATGCGCGGCGAAGTACTCGGCGGCCCGGCTCGAGCAGCTCCTTGCCGGCTTCGTTCCCGCCGAGGCGGAAGACCTTCTCGTCGGGCTCGCGCCCGCGGACGACGCCGCGGTCTACCGGCTCGACGACGAGCGCGCGCTGATCTTCACGCTCGATTTCTTCCCGCCGGTCGTCGACGATCCGTCGGACTACGGCGCGATCGCCGCGACGAATGCGTTGAACGACGTCTTCGCCATGGGCGGCACGCCGCTGCTCGCCCTCTCGATCGCGGCGTTCCCGGAGGAGCTGCCGATGGAGATGCTGGCCCAGGTGTTCGCGGCCGCAGACGCGCAGGTGCGCGCCGCCGGCGGGCTGCTCGCGGGCGGTCACACGATCCGCGACGACGAGCCGAAGTACGGGCTCGCCGTGGTCGGCACGGTGCACCCGCAGGGCATCTGGCCCAAGAACGGCGCTCGGCCTGGGGACGTGGTCTTCCTGACGAAGCCGCTCGGCACCGGGCTGATCATGACCGGCTACAAGCAGGGCCGGGCCGGCTCGCAGCAGCTCGAGCGGGCGATCCGCTGGATGCGGACGCTGAACAACGGCGCTGCCGACGTGCTGCGGGGGCTCGAGCCGCACGCCGTCACCGACGTGACCGGCTTCGGGCTGTTCGGCCATGCCCACGAAGTCGCCGAGCGCAGCGGCGTCCGGCTCCGGCTCGAGTCGTCCCGGTTCCCGGCGATCGACGGTGCGCTCGACATCGCCCGGCACGGGGTGCGCACGAGCGGCGACCCACGCAACCGCGACTTCGCCGGGCCGCACGTGGAGCTCGGCTCCGTGGTGCCCGACACGTTCGTCGCGCTCGGCTACGACCCGCAGACCGCGGGCGGGCTCCTGGTCTCGATCGCGGCCGACAGGGCCCCGGCGCTGGAGGCGGAGTTCGAAGCGCGCAGGCTCTTCATTCGACGGATCGGGAACGTCGAGGAGGGCGTCGGCGTCGTCATCGAGTGACCGCCCGCGGGTATCTCGCATTCCTGGGGCGTCGCTGGCGGTGCGAGGCCGGAGGGGACAGTGTGTCGAACACGGCCCCACGCTACGCGTCCTTGAATCACGCAGCCGCGTCAGGCGGGCGCGGAGCCCGGCTTCGCCGGGCGTGAGTGGCCGCCGGCCAGGGATGCGAGGGATGATTCATGGGCGGTTCCAGCCTTTCCATAACGGGCATCTCGAGTACCTGAAGGGCGCCGCGGCGCGCAGTGAGGAGGTCTTCGTCGGGATCACGAACCCTGACCCCGAGCGGATCAAGCCGGAGGCCTCCGACCCGCTGCGGCACCTGCCCGAGTCGAACCCGTACACGTACGTGGAGCGGCTGCTGATGGTGAAGGCCGCCGCCGCCGACGCGGGGATTGGCCTCGAGCGCATCCACGTGATCCCTTTCCCGATCAACGAGCCGGAGCTCTGGCCCGCCTACGTGCCCCAGGACGTCGTCCAGTACATCCGTCTCTTCTCCGACTGGGGCGGCACGAAGCTGGACCGCCTGCGCGCGGCCGGGTACGAGGTGGTCGTGCTCGATGAGGGCGCCGAGAAGGAGATTTCCGGCGCGGACGTGCGTGAGGCCCTGCGCACGGGCGGCGATTGGGAGGCGC
This sequence comes from Actinomycetota bacterium, assembly GCA_046728775.1. Taxonomy (GTDB): domain Bacteria; phylum Actinomycetota; class Thermoleophilia; order Gaiellales; family Gaiellaceae; genus AC-32. Next base: position 7,696 of record JBKPFI010000056.1, read on the forward strand.
TTGTGCCGCCGGGGGTCGCGGCGTTGCTGAAGCGCTTCGAGCGGGTGCCGGTGTAAGGGCGCTGTAAGGGGCCGTCAGGGTCCTGTAAGGGGCCAAAACTTTCCGCCGCGGCGGCCGTTTGAACGGGTACAAGCCGAATAACCCAGGGGGTTCCGACATGCGCACCGTCGTTTTCGCCGCCGCCGCCGTGCTGGCACTCGCCGTGACCGGCGCCTCCCAGCCTGCCTCGACGGCGACCAAAGGCGTCGCGATCAACGCGACCGGGTTCTCGCCCGCGACCGTCACGATCGCGACCACCGACGCGGTTCGGTGGACGAACCGCGACACCAAGAACCACCAGATCGTCGCGAACAACGGCAGCTTCGCCTCGCCGGTGATCGCGCCGGGCAAGACGTACCGGCACGTCTTCAGCACGGCCGGCACGTTCCGCTACCACGACGCGCTTCACCCGAGCCTCACCGGTAAGGTCGTCGTGAAGGGCCCGCCGCCGGCCGTGACGATCGGCGCGGCTCTGCCGATCCTCACCTACGGCGACTCGACCCACATCTCGGGCGCCATCTCGAACGGCAAGGCCGGTGAGACCGTGACGCTCTGGGCGCAGCCTTACGGCCAGGCGTCCTACGTCCAGGTCGCGACGCTCCAGACGGCCGCGAACGGCGTCTGGGACTTCGTCGTGAAGCCGACGCTGCTGACGAACTACCAGGCCCGCTGGCGCAGTGCGACCAGCCTGGCGATCTCGGTGCAGATGCGCCCGAACGTCGTCTTCTCGGCCTCGAAGCGCTTCGGCTCCGTGACCGTCAAGGCCGACCGCTCGCTCGAGGGCCGCAAGGTGTACCTGCAGAAGTTCACGCGCTACCACGAGTGGGTGAAGGTAGGGCGCGTGGTCCTCGGCCGGTACTCGCACAAGTTCTTCCGGCTCCCGCTCAAGCGCGGCCGCTACGCCCTGCGGATCTTCATGTCGCTGAACCAGGTCGGCGCCGGCTACCTGGACGGCTACAGCCGCACGGTCGTCGTCCGCAAGCGATAGCGCTCTCCGTACGACGCGGCGCGGATACGCTCCGCGCCGCGTTGTACCCCATCGTCGTCTTCCTGCTCGACGGGCTCGGCGACCGTGCGCACGACGTGCTCGGCGGGCGCACCGGGAATGAGGCCGCGGCCACGCCGAACCTCGACGCGCTCGCGGCGCGCGGGTCGTGCGGTCTGCTCTACGCGGTCGGGCCTGGGCGCGCGCCGTCGAGCGAGGTCGCGCACTGGTCGCTGCTCGGGTACCGGCCGGACGAGTTCCCCGGGCGAGCGGTCTTCGAGGCGCTCGGGCGCGGCCAGGACGTGAGCGAGGACCATGTCTTCGCGTACGCGGCGCTGCGGCCGGCGGAGCGGCGCGAGGACGGCTGGTGGCTCGTCGGCCGACCCGACCCCGAGCGCGACGAAGAGCAGGCGGAGCAGCTGGTCGAGCGCTGCGACGGGATCGAGGTGGACGGGCTGGCGTTCTCGCTGACGCACGTCTGGCGCGGCGAGGCGGTGCTGCGTATCTCGGGTGGCGCCGACGAGCGGGTGACGGACACCGACGCCTTCTTCCGCGCCTGGCACCCGATGCTGCGCCCGCAGCCGCTGGTCCCCGGAGCCGAGCGCACCGCCCGCGCCTGCGAGGAGTGGACACGCGAGTCGATGCGCCGGCTCGAGGGGGAGCGCTTCAACGTGATCACGCTCAAGTGGTTCGGCCGCCCGCGGCAGGTTCCGTCATTCCTCGAGCGTCACGGCGTCAGCGGCGCGTTCGCGGCCGACTCCGCGTTCCTGCGCGGGCTCGGCCGGTGTCTCGGCTTGGAGCCGCTGGAGGTGCTCGAAACCGACGATCCGGTCGCCGATCTCCGCGCGCGTATCGATGTGGCCCGGGAGCGGCTCGACGCCGGGGACACCTTCGTCTTCTGCCACCAGAAGACGACCGACGCCGCCGGCCACACGAAGGACCCGCGGATCAAGCAGGAGACGATCGAGCGGCTGGACGCGGCCCTCGGCGATCTGCCGACCGACGCTGCGATCGTCTGCCTCACCGGCGACCACGCCACGCCTGCCTCGCCGGACGTGATCCACTCGGGCGATCCGGTGCCGCTGCTCGTCGCGGGCCCGGGCGTGCGCGCCGACCGGGTGGAGCGGTTCGGGGAGCTGGATTGCGCGGACGGGATCCTCGGGCAGCTCCGCGGGCCCGACCTGATGCCGGTGCTGCTGAACGCGGCAGACCGGCCGCTCTTTCTCGGCTCTCGCCCGACGCCGTTCGAGGGCGCCGATGGTTACCCGGCTGTTCTGGAACCGCTTCTCTAGTCTTCGAGGCGTGCACGTCGAGTCGTCGACCGCGCTCGGCCGGCTTCGGCGGCTCGAGCTTTCGCCCGCCCGCTTCCTGCAGCTGTCGCTGGTCTCGGTCGGCGCCCTGTGGCTGATCGTCCTGACCGGAGCGGCGGTGCGGGTCACGGACTCCGGTCTCGGCTGCCGCCACTGGCCCGGCTGCGAGGCCGGCCACCCGCTGCCGGCCAAGGACTACCACGCGTTCATCGAGTTCGGTAACCGCGCGCTCGGCGGAGTCGTGATCGTGCTCGTGCTGCTGACGGCGATCGGCGCCTTCCTGACCCCCGGCCTCCCTCGCCGCGGCCGGCGGCTCGCAGTCGCGATCCTCGCCGGGACGCTGGCGCAGGCGCCGCTCGGCTACCTCGCGGTCCACACGGACCTCCGTTGGCCCGTCGTGGCCGCGCACCTACTGCTCTCGATGGCCGTGCTCGCCGGCGCGGTGGTGCTGGCACTCGAGGCGCTGGCGCTGCGCTCGGGCCGGGCCGAGCCGCCGGTGCCGCGGGAACTGCGTCTGGCCGGGCTGGCAGTTCTCGCAACGGCCGGCGCGCTGCTCGTCACGGGCACGCTCGCGACCGCGGGCGGGCCGCATTCCGGCGGCGGCTCCGAGCACGTCGACCGCCTCTGGCGGCTGGAGCCGCTGGTCTACGTCCACGCGGTTGCCGTCGGCCTGTTCGGGATCGGCCTCGTCTTTCTGCTCGGCTACCTGGCGTCGCAGCGCCGGCGCTGGCCGCGCCTATTCGGGGCCGGCCTCGCCGTCTTCGGCCTGCTGCTCGTGCAGATGACGCTCGGCGAGGTGCAGTACCGGACGCACCTGCCCTGGCCCCTCGTGCTCGTCCACGTCGGCACCGCCGCTGCGGTGTGGGGCGTGCTGGTCGCCTTCGTCACGGTCCTGTGGCGCCCGCCGGCCGCGCTCGTGCAAGGCCGCACGTAGACTGAGTTCGTGGCCCATCCAGCAATACATGCCGGCCTCTGGCTTGGTTCTCGCGACCCAGAAGCTCGGCGGCATTACTGGACGGGCCACTAATGGCCGACGAGCTGCGCATCGGCGAACGGCCGGAGCTGACTCGGCCGGTGATGGTGGCCGCCTTCCGGGGCTGGAACGACGGTGCCCAGGCGGCCTCGCTCGCGGCCGGGTACCTCGCGAAGACCTGGGACGCCGAGCGGTTTGCGGAGATCGACCCCGAGACCTTTTTCGACTTCCAGGCCACCCGCCCGCACGTGTCGCTCGAGGAGGGCCTGACCCGCCGGATCGACTGGCCGGAGACGGGCTTCTACCACGCGCGCCCCGAAGGTCTCGACCGCGACGTGGTGCTGCTGCTCGGGATCGAGCCGAACCTGCGCTGGCGCACGTTCACCGAGCTCGTGGTCGGCCTGGCGCGCGACCTCGGGGTGGAGCTGATGATCACGCTCGGCGCGTTGCTCGCGGACGTGCCGCACACGCGGCCCGCGCCGGTGACCGGCAGCGCGAGCGACAAGGAGCTGGTCGAGCGCCTCGGCCTCTCCGCCTCGCGCTACGAGGGCCCGACCGGGATCGTCGGAGTCCTCCACGACGCCTGCCGCCAGAGCGGGATCCCGTCAGCGAGCCTCTGGGCGGCGGTGCCGCACTACGTCTCGTTGACACCCAGCCCGCGCGGCGCGCTTGCGCTGTGCGAGCGGCTCGGCGCACTGATCGGCGTCCGCGTCGAGGCCGAGGAGCTCGAAGAGGCGGCGCGCACCTACGAGGAGCAGGTGAGCGAGGCGGTCACGTCGGACGAGGAGACGGCGGCGTACGTCGAGGAGCTCGAGCGGCGCGCCGAGCAGCTCGAGGAGGCCTCTGACCTGCCGTCGGGAGACGCGCTCGCCGCGGAGCTCACGCGCTTCCTGCGGGAGCGCGAGCAGAACGGCGGCGGCGAGGACGCGGCCCGCGAGCAGTAGCTCGCGGGCCCGAAGGCGGACGCGCGGGCGAAGCCCGCCCGTCCTCCAGGCGGCACTGCGAGCAGTGCCCGGGCGAGGAGTAACGGGCGGACGCCCTCGAGACGCCTCGACTAGCCCTCCGGTGCCTGCGCCGACGGGTCCGTCTGCCAGAGGCCGAACTCGTTCCCGTACGGGTCGGTGCAGGTCGAGAACCAGCCCATGTTGGGCACGGGCATGGCGTCGTCCGCGGAGCCGCCGAGCTCCTTGACGCGCGCGACGCCCGCATTGATGTCGTCGACGTCGAAGTAGGGGCGGGTCCCCGTCTTGCCGGGCTCCGTGCTCGTGATCGCCGCGCCCTGCTGCTCGCCGAGCCGCGTCATGTGGTACTCGGATGGCCCCGGGTAGCTCTCGAACTGCCACCCGAAGAGCGAGCCCCAGAACTCGCGGCTGCGCTCGGTGTCGTCCGCCGGGATCTCGAGGTGCACGATTTGACCGGCCACAGTTCCTCCTCTCGCGGTTAACCGAAGGTGAAAGCGTACGCGGAGATGCCCGGCGTGAAGCGCAGCTCCAGCGCCCCCTCGCTGAGGCCCGGGTAGCGCAGCAACGTGTAGAGCCGGCTCAGGCCGCTCGCGCTGACCGTCTTGACCGGCCGCCCGCCGACGAGCACCTGCATGCGGCCGTGTCCGCTCAGCACGAGATAGACGCTCTGCGCGAGGAAGTGCAGCCGCAGGCGCGCGCCGCGGCCGGCCACGATCCGCTCGCGCTCCACCCGCCAGCGGCCCGCGTAGGCGAGCTCGTTCAGCGCGATCTCGCGCGGGAAGCGGTACCCGGCCTCGCGGTCGGGGACGACCCGGGAGCCGACGTAGCGCGCGAGCCGCGCCCACCCGAGATACGACTCGGGCGTCGTCAGGTGCTGCGGAGTCGCGTCGCGAACAGAGGCTAGGCGGGTGTCGGGGCTCCGGCCGAGGAGCTCCCTGATGGCGCGCTCGGTCTCGTCGTACTGCCCCTCGCCCTCCTTGATCTCGCGCACGTGGCCGCTGCGATCGACGAGGTACTCGGTCGGCCAGGCGCCGTTCCGGTACGCCTGCCAGGTGCGGTAATCGTCGTCCACCGCGACCGGATAGCGGACGCCGAGGTCACGGGTGGCCGCGCGGACGTTCGAGACCACGTGCTCGAAGGCGAACTCGGGCGTGTGGACGCCGACGATCACCAGGCCGGCCTTGCGGTAGGCGGCATCCCAGGCCTTCAGGTGCGGCAGCGTACGCAGGCAGTTGATGCAGGAGTAGGTCCAGAAGTCGACGAGCACGACCTTGCCGTGCAGACCGGCGAGCGATAGGGCCTCGCCACCTGGCGTGTTGAGCCACGTCTCGATGCCGGTGAAGTCAGGAGCAGCGCCGTAGTTTCGGATTGAGCCGGCTCCCTCCTCGAACGCGCGCCGCTGCGA